>NZ_JAAHIG010000035.1:0-58417 GCF_010692305.1 Moorena sp. SIO4G3
ATAATTACCCTATCTCCCTATCTCCCTATCTCCCTATCTCCCTATCTCCCTATCTCCCTATCTCCCTATCTCCCTATCCCCCTATCTCCCTATCTCCCCATCTCCCCATCTCCCCACCTCCCTATCTCCCCATTTCCCCATCTCCCCATCTCCCCATCTGCTTACCCTCTTCAACTAAGCTTGATGTTTCATCCTGTTCCAGATTAATGGTATCGGTCGTTTGTACCACAAATGGTAGACTAGCCCCTAGTAAGCCTCGCTGAATCCGTTGGGGTGTCTCTGGGAAAACCACAAACAGGGGATAGATACGGTTGACGCCATCACTGAGAATGTGTTGATAGCCAGGAGGCATTAGCCATTCATAGTCTTTGTCTAGTAAAACTTGGGTCTGACGCCAGCGACTGAGCAAGTCAGAAAAGTCTTCATGGGGGCGATGGATAAATAGAACAATCTCTATCTCCATCTTGACTTTCCATTCGGGATCGCACATTACCATGGCTAGATCACAGGGCAAACCTACGGCTTCGGTGATCGTGCCATGGCTAACGTTTTTATGCCCTAAGGAAGATGGCGAGTGACGAATTCTCACCACTGGTAAGGGAATGGTGATCACACTCTCGTAAGGTCGGCGCATACTAGGAATCATTTCCAGGTAAGGTCGATAGGATTTCAGGAGTGCGATCGCACCATCATGGTTACTATACTCTGCTAGCCAAGCTTCGTAATCAGATTTCTGAACAGGCATTGAATTAAGCTGTTGCGCATTTAAATTGGATATTATTCAGTTATCAAAAAAACCGTCAAACCCTATCCCATGCTCATTTTCCCCCCTTCCGCGCGGGGGGTTAGGGGGGATCCCTGCTGCCCTGCTGTCAGAACCATTGAATTTAAATTAAGACCAGCTTAGCCCATAGTTTCAAACACTTTAAACATTGGTAGATACATAGATATCAAGATCACACCAACCATGCCTCCCAAAACCACAATCATAATTGGTTCCAAGATACTAGTTAGAGCTTTAACCGCTTGCTCCACTTCATCTTCATAGAAGTCAGCAACTTTCATCACCATAGAATCCAACTCCCCCGTCTCTTCTCCAATACTAATCATTTGAATTGCTAGAGGAGGAAAAATGTTTTCTCGTTGTAAAGCGAGGCTAATCATTCCACCCTGTTGAATCTCATTCTTAGCTGAGTTAATAGCATTAGAAATTACCTGGTTACCCGCTGTATCTCTTACAATATCTAAGGAATTCAGGATCGGTACTCCCGAACGAGTTAAGGAGCCAAACACTCGGCAAAAGCGAGCTACTGAGCCTTTTTCATTCAACTCACCAAACAGAGGCATTTTCAACTGCAAACCATCAATTTGCAACTTACCCATGGGAGTTTTATAGTAATATTTAAAAGCGGTAACTAATGCACCTACAACAACAATAGGAATCAGAACTTTCCAACTTCTGAGGATGCCGCTCAACCATAGCATAAATCGGGTTAAAACCGGCAATTCTGTTCCTAAATCTTGAAATATACCAGCAAAGATTGGGATCAGAAACATTGTCATTGCCAGAAAAACCAGTAGGGCTAAGAATCCTACCACACTAGGGTAAGCCATAGCTGATTTGATTTGGTTTTGCAGGCGATTCATATCTTCCAGCAGCTTAGCTAATCGGTTGAGCACTTCATCAAGCACACCCCCAACCTCCCCAGCCTGAACCATACTCACGTAAAGATCATCAAAACAATCTGGATGGTTACGCATGGCATCCGATAGATTAGTTCCTTGTTGGACCTCAGCACTGATGTTCATCAACGCCTTTTTCAGCTTAGGATTAGAACACTGTTCCCCTAATACCCCAAGACATCGGACGATCGCCACACCAGCATTAACCATAGCGGCAAACTGACGAGAAAAGACTGCTTTGTCTTTGATCGTGACATTGGTAAATTTTTCAGAAAGGCCTGATAGGCTAAAGTCAATATCTATGCTTTTCTTGACGCTGCCAACAGTAGCATACCGATGTTCTAGCATGGTGCGGGCTTGTTCAGGACTAGCAGCGTCAATTTTTTCTTTTTTAGATTTGCCTGATTTGTCCCGAACTTGAGCAATAAAAGTAGGCATGGCTTTTTTCTAGATTAAGTCTAATCGAAAGTTTGATGGTACGAGTCGGTCCTTTCTCTAGACTAGCGGGTTGCCTTTGCTCTACCGCCCTTAGAATTCATCCCTGCAGAACCAGCAACGATACGTTGCAATTCATCCGGTTTAGAACTTTTACTAAGTCCTGCTTCCAAAGAGATCAAGCCAGATTTCACCTGACCCGCTAAAGCTTGTTCCAGGGTCTGCATTCCCAATTTCACACCGGTTTGGATAGCAGAGTACACTTGAGACGTTTTTCCTTCCCGGATCAGGTTAGAAATAGCAGGTGTCACTACCATGATTTCCTGAGCCATAGTCCGACCAAACTCACCGGGTTTAGGATTTTTCTTGGGTACTAGACATTGACTAAATACTGCAATCAAAGAGTTAGACAGCTGAGCTCGGATTTGAGCTTGCTGTCCAAATGGAAACACATCAATGATCCGGTCTACGGTTTGAGCGGCTGAGTTAGTGTGTAGCGTTCCAAATACTAAGTGACCAGTTTCAGCTGCGGAAATAGCGAGACCAATAGTTTCCATATCCCGCATTTCACCCACCAAAATCACATCCGGGTCTTCCCGCAGTGCCCCCTTCAGAGCATTGGCAAAGGTCTTAGTATCTTCACCTTTTTGACGTTGGTGAATCAAACTCTTGATGTTAGGAAACACATATTCTATCGGGTCTTCCACTGTCAGAATATGTTCTGCCCTTGTGCGGTTAATTAAATCAATCATGGCTGCTAGGGTAGTGGTTTTCCCAGAACCAGTCGGTCCGGTAACCAATATCATTCCCCTTGGTCGTTCACTCATCGACCGCACCACATCCGGTAAACCCAATTTGTCAAAATTAGGAATCTTGGAAGACAACGCCCTCAAGCAAGCCGCATAGCAACCCCGTTCTTTGTAAACATTGACACGGAAACGAGCCAACCCCTTGACACCATAGGAACAATCAAGTTCCCAGTTTTGCTCCAATTCCTTACGCTGTGAATTGTTAAGCATACTGAAAATCAATCGCTGACAGGCTTGAGGGTTAAGGGCTTCGTCATCAATGGGTTGAAGTTTACCACTGACGCGGAAGTAGACTGGCGCACCCGCTTGGATGTGCATATCTGACCCCCCCATCTCAATCATCTGCTCCATCAAGTCTTCAATCATCAGTTCCATAATGTTGCCTCCCTTAAAAACGTCAGTAGTCGTTAGTGATTAGACCTTAGTCAAAATAAAATAGCCAATTGTTAATTTTTACTTTTAAATTAACAATAAACTAATAACTAAATTAATTTTGAAAACGCGGTGTCATACAGTAAGGACAGTCTAGCCACTCCGGCTGTAATTGAGCTGAGCAAGTGGTACAGGTCAGAGAACTCTTGCGCTTAGCTTTCAGTTCTGCCTCTAAGCCGGAATCAGTAAAGGTTACTCGTTCCACTTCTTCAAAGGTGGTGTAACCTTGCTGTACCAAATTCAAGCTATAGGCTAATATGGTGATCATCCCTTCCTCTACAGCAGCTTCTTTAATCCTCTCCGTGGGAGCTCCTTGGTTGATTAAGGCTTGCAGGTTCTCTGAGATGCGCATAACTTCATAAACACCAACCCGTCCTTTGTAACCAATACCATTACAGGTTTTACAGAGTGTACCTTGTGCCCTAGCTTCAAGGATTTGCTCCGGTGTTAGGGTATTGGCGCGATAGATGGTAATCTCGCCATCCCTAGAGGCTGACAGACCATAGCGGGCTAGTTCTGCAGAACTTGGTTGGTAAGAAATGCGGCAATTGGAACAAACACGCCGCATCAATCGTTGAGCCAATACTCCCAGCAAGGCACCGGAAACCATGAAGGGTTCAACACCCATTTCATCTAAACGAGCGATCGCACCAGCCGCATCATTAGTGTGTAGAGTAGTCAATACTAGGTGACCAGTCAACGCTGCTTCAATCGCCGTTTTGGCTGTTTCTTTGTCTCGGGTTTCACCCACCAGAATCACGTCCGGGTCTTGGCGCAGAAAGGCTCGTAGAATTGAGGCAAAATCCATGCCTTTTTCCCGGATAACTTGCACTTGGGTAATCCCAGGTAAGGAATACTCAATCGGGTCTTCTGCAGTACTGATATTAACCCCAGGGTCATTACGTTCAGCCAGAATTGAATACAAGGTGGTTGATTTCCCCGATCCCGTCGGACCCGTCACCAAAATTAATCCAAAGGGACGCTTAGCCATTTCCCTGACTAATTCTAAGGTGTCTGGGTCTGTGATCAACTTATCCAACCCCAACTGGGTGGATTCGTTATCTAGGATCCGCAGAACCACCTTTTCCCCATAACGACTGGGCAAGGTATTGACCCGAAAGTCAACTTTGCGCCCCTGGAACATACGTCGAATTTTACCGTCTTGGGGTAAGCGTCTTTCCGCAATGTCGAGATCTGCCATGATTTTGAAACGAGCCGCCACCGCTGTATGTATTCGCTGTGGTAAGGCATCAAAGGCTTGACGCAGTACCCCATCTTTGCGATAGCGCACCCGCAACTGCTCCTCTTGGGGTTCGATGTGAATGTCAGAAACCCCTTCTTGTAAAGCCTTAGCCAGGATTTTGTTAACCAAGTTAATGATCGGAGCCCCCCCTGCCTCATTCAAAGACGAATCTAGGTCTGCTTCTGCTTCCTCTGGGGCATCCTGTAAAGTATCGAATGAGCCTAAATTCTCTAAATCCTCCTTTACATCTACGGATTTTTGTTGATCTAGTTGCTTTTGCCGTGCCAACTGATCGTCAAGATACTGACTAATGATGTGCTGATAGTCTTCCTTAGTGATGACCATCCGTTGCAACTTGATTCCCTGAGGTCGTAGAATCCGATTCAAATCATCCTGGGCTTCTAGATCATCAGGAGAAACCATTGCCACCAAAACCGATGGTGGCTCAGTTTCATGCTTAGATATGGGGAGCAGGTGATAGCGACGGCAAATATCAATGGGAATCAGGGTTTCGATCAAGCCACCGACTTGCTGAGTAGAAATATCACTAATTTCCGGATCTAGAGACTCAACACCAAACAGAACTTTCAGTTCAAACAACTGCTGCTTCTTGTATTGGCGGATCAAATCAGGTGGTAACTGACGTCCGGTCATTGCTTCGATGACTTCCGTCAGGGGTCTTCCGGACTTGCGAGTTTCCAGCCAAGCTTGCTGCATCTGGTCAACATTAACGTAACCAGCCTGAATCAGTTTATTACCAAAGGGAGAAAAATCGTTACGGACTACTAGGGCGCGTCGTTGAGATGAGGAGTAAGTCATGACGGAATAGGAACTCTCCTTACTTTACACAATATTCCCAAAAGCCTTATGTTAAGTGACATAGGAGTGGCTGCCACTCCCTTATTTTTATGTTTTAGTTAGATTTACGGACTAGAATAATTTGTCGCAGTTAAATATGGAATTATACATCATCAGAAAAGCTCAGTCAAGTCATTTGCTGTATAATTCTTATCAACCCCTACTCGCTCAAGGTGGTTCACAATCACAGATGCTAGATTTTGGTTAATGACCGATTTACCATCACAACATTCAACTATGCAACAAGGCCAGCCAAAGTATGCAACAAGACCAGCAAACTCAAGTAGCACCATCAAAGACAGTCCGTGGAAAAACCACAGTAGGTGGCGAGCGTAAGCGTACAGGCCATAAGGATCTGATCGGCGACCCTACCCAAGACCTGCATTGTTGCTAACCGAGGGCTTGCCAGACGACAC
Source organism: Moorena sp. SIO4G3 (assembly GCF_010692305.1). Classification (NCBI taxonomy): domain Bacteria; kingdom Bacillati; phylum Cyanobacteriota; class Cyanophyceae; order Coleofasciculales; family Coleofasciculaceae; genus Moorena; species Moorena sp. SIO4G3. Next base: position 5,877 of record NZ_JAAHIG010000035.1, read on the forward strand.
AGTTGAGGTAAGTGTAAGGTCGTAACAACTCTCAATCAAGTTAGAAAGCCATGCTATAGTCTTAGACTGAACGTGGTTAGTTTACAAAATTTGCTGGAAAATTGGATGGCTAGTAAGAAATTATAGATAAACTAGCAGTCTATTGAATTGGGATGAGTGGAGCATGATTGACGAAGCAAAACAGTCAGATAACACTTCGCATGAGACAAACGAAGAGTCCACCACGGTACTCGAAGACAATCGTGAGGCGGAAGCGGTAGCCGTAGCCTCTGACTCAGATGTTAAGCCTGAAGCAGCACAACCAACTGAACCCCCTGCTGCGGAAGCATCTGAGCCAGAGTCGGTAGACCAAGAAGCCCAGACCGAGGTAGCTGCAACAGCTACTACCAATGAATCACCTACCGAGGACGATGCCAAGATTCTAGAAACCATCAAGCAGGAAAATGAAGCCCTGAAAGCTCAACTAGAAGAGCGAACTCAGCAATGTGACTCCTTTAAATCTCAATACATCCGGATTGCGGCAGATTTTGAGAATTTCCGTAAACGGTCAACTAAAGAGAAAGAAGACTTGGAACATCAAGTTAAAGGAAACACCATCACTGAGTTATTGTCAGTCGTAGATAATTTTGAACGGGCCCGCACCCAAATTAAGCCTCAAAATGATGGGGAAATGTCGATTCACAAAAGCTATCAAGGTGTTTATAAACAGCTGGTAGATAGCCTCAAGCGCCTTGGGGTTGCTGCAATGCGACCAGAAGGGCAAGAGTTTGACCCCAATCTCCACGAAGCGGTTATGCGAGAACCAACGGATGACTATCCAGAAGGAGTAGTGATAGAACAGCTAATGCGGGGTTATTTGCTCGGGGAGCGGGTGTTACGTCACGCTATGGTGAAAGTAGCTGCTGCCGCAGAACCACAGGAAACCTCGGAAGCTCAGAAATCTGCTGAGGCAGAAAATTAGCTGCGATTGAGTGGTTAACCTTCCTTTGGTGTCAGTCTGTGATCATCCTAGCAAAAGGGACGAACGCACCAAGGGAAGTTCTATTATTTTGACCAACTCAACAAAAAATCAAACTAAAATAACTTTACTAACCGTTAAGCCGCAACCCTATGGGAAAAGTTATTGGCATCGACCTAGGCACAACCAACAGTTGTGTTTCTGTCTTAGAAGGGGGTAAACCCATAGTCATTTCCAGCTCGGAAGGTGGGCGAACCACACCGAGTATTGTGGGATTTGGCAAGTCAGGGGAGCACCTGGTGGGTCAACTGGCCAAGCGTCAAGCAGTCACCAATGCGGAAAACAGTGTCTACAGTATCAAGCGCTTTATCGGACGTCGTTGGGATGAAACCGCTACAGAGCGTTCCCGTGTCCCCTATACCTGTGTTAAGGGTCGTGATGAGACGGTAGATGTAAAGATTCGGCATCGAGAGTATACCCCTCAGGAAATCTCGGCCATGATCTTACAAAAGCTCAAGGCTGATGCTGAAACCTTTCTTGGGGACTCAGTGACTCAAGCCGTGATTACAGTTCCTGCCTATTTTACCGATGCTCAACGGCAAGCCACCAAGGATGGGGGTACCATTGCTGGGTTGGAAGTGTTGCGCATTATAAACGAACCCACTGCTGCTGCTCTCGCCTATGGCTTAGATAAGCTGGATCAAGACCAAGTTATCTTGGTGTTTGACTTGGGTGGTGGTACCTTTGATGTCTCAGTTCTCCAACTTGGCAATGGGGTCTTTGAAGTAAAGGCAACTTCTGGTAACAATCACTTGGGGGGAGATGACTTCGATAATGTGATTGTCCGCTGGATGGTTCAAAACTTTAAAGCCAAAGAGGGCATCAATCTCACCGAAGACAAAATGGCTCTTCAGCGTTTGCGAGAGGCGGCGGAAAAGGCAAAAATTGAACTGTCTAGCATGGTAGCCACCCCCATCAACTTGCCCTTCATTACTGCTGATGAAACAGGACCAAAACATTTAGAGATGGAGTTGTCCCGGGCTAAGTTTGAAGAACTATCCAGGGACCTGATTAACGCAACTATAGAACCGGTAAAGCAGTCGCTCAAAGATAGTGACCTCAAGCCAGAGGACATTGACCGGATTTTGCTGGTAGGGGGTTCGACCCGTATCCCGGCGGTGCAGGATGCTATTAAAAGGTTTTTTAATGGTAAGGCTACCGATCGTTCGGTTAACCCCGATGAAGCTGTGGCATTGGGAGCAGCAATTCAGGCTGGTGTTTTGGGGGGGGAAGTAGAGGATGTCCTGCTACTGGATGTGACTCCCCTGTCCCTGGGTATAGAAACCTTAGGAGAAGTGTTCACCAAAATTATCGAGCGCAATACTACTATTCCTACCAGTAAGTCCCAGGTGTTTTCCACAGCTACTGATGGACAAACCTCCGTAGAAATCCACGTATTGCAGGGGGAGCGGGCAATGGCTAGAGATAACAAAAGCCTGGGAAAATTCCTGCTCACTGGTATTCCCCCAGCTCCCCGTGGTGTCCCTCAAATTGAAGTTACCTTTGAAATCGATGTCAACGGCATTCTTAAAGTCGCTGCCAGTGATCGAGGAACTGGGAAAGAGCAAAGTATTGTGATTACCAATACGGGGGGATTAAGTCCAGCGGAAGTGGAACGGATGCGCCGTGAGGCAGAAGACTATGCTGACCAAGACCGCCGTCGCATGGAATTGGTGCAACTGAAAAACCAAGCCGATGGCTTACTATATAACTATGAATCTACTATCAAAGACCATGGGGAATTGATTAGCGCTAACCTTCAGGCTCAAGGACTAAAGGAGCAAGCAGATCAACAAAAGCAGCACCTAGACACCATAATCACAGACCCCTCAATTGAGGTCGAGGAGGTGAAAGAAGCTATTGAAACTTTGCAGAAAACTGTCTTGGAAATTGGGGGGATAATTTACGCGAGTGCCAGCCTGGGGTCAGACCCGGAATTTATCGCGTCTGACGAAACAGTTCAAGAGTCCAATTCAAACGACTCCACCCAAATAGAACCAGATGCTTTAGGAGAATTTGTGGTTGATTTTGATGATGAAACCTTAGAAGTAGATGTTGACTACGAAGCTGTTGATTACGGCAACAGCTCCCTAAAAGATAGATAATTCAATTCCTTGCTTTGACTAGCTCAAGCCAACCTTGAGATTATGGTCACATAATCAGGTGGCAATCAGCTGATTTTTTTGATAGACAATGATATAGGATGCAGGTAATGCTGGAATGCGCTCTTTGTGCTTTTAGAGCAATAACCTGAGGAATAACAATAGCCCCCACTATGTAAATGGAAGACCGATCAGCGCTCTATGGCTGACTATTATGATCTGCTTGGTGTCTCTAGTGATGCCGACAAAGATGAAATTAAACGTGCTTACCGTCGCTTGGCACGGAAGTACCACCCAGATGTTAACAAAGAACCAGGAGCTGAAGAGCGCTTTAAGGAAATTAACCGGGCTTACGAAGTCCTCTCAGAACCAGAAACTCGAGCAAGATATGACCGTTTTGGGGAAGCTGGTGTTTCCTCAGGTGCGGGAGCAGCCTACTCAGATTTTGGGGATATGGGCTTTGCTGATATTTTTGAAAGCTTCTTCAGCGGCTTTGCTGGTGGTATGGGTCAGCAAACTGGTCGTCGGCGTAGTAGTGGCCCGGTGCGTGGTGACGACCTGCGACTAGACTTGAAGCTGGCTTTCAAGGAAGCCATATTTGGTGGTGAAAAGGAAATCCGCATTCCTCACCTAGAAACTTGTAAAGTCTGTAACGGCACAGGGGCAAAGCCAGGAACTCGACCCCGCACTTGCCCAACCTGTAACGGTACAGGTCAAGTAAGGCGTGCTACTCGTACCCCTTTTGGTAGTTTCACCCAAGTCTCAGTCTGTCCTACCTGTAACGGTGAAGGTCAAATCATTGAGGATAAGTGTGAAGCCTGTGGTGGTGCTGGTCGTAAACAAGAAACCAAAAAACTGAAAATAACCATTCCAGCAGGGGTGGATAATGGCACCAGGCTAAGGGTTTCTAAAGAAGGGGATGCAGGATTACGTGCTGGTCCACCAGGAGACCTATACGTTTATCTATTTGTAAACGAAGACAGCCAGTTTCAGCGGGATGGCATTAACATTCTCTCTGAAATGAAAATTAGCTATTTACAAGCAATTTTAGGCTGTATTATCGAAGCAGAGACAGTAGACGGTCCAGTGGAATTAACTATTCCACCCGGTACTCAACCCAATACTGTATTAACTTTAGAGAATCACGGTGTCCCAAAATTGGGTAACCCAGTCAGTCGGGGCGATCACCTAATCACGATTTTGGTGGATATCCCCACTCGGATTAGCCCTGACGAAAGGGAATTGCTAGAGAAGCTAGCGAAAATAAAGGGTGAGCGCACTGGTAAAGGTGGTATAGAAGGATTCTTGGGAGGGTTGTTTGGCTCATGAGTAAACTAGCCTCCTCGCAGATGAGTTCATTACCTGATGAGCAGCTGGATCTGCGCGGCACCCCTTGCCCGATTAACTTTGTTCGCACTAAACTCTATCTGGAGAAAATGGCTCCAGGTGCCCTATTAGAAGTGTGGCTCGACCCAGGAGAACCCATTGAACAGGTTCCTGATAGTCTGACTATGGAGGGTTACCCCATAGAGGGTGTTGAAGAACGCGATCGCTATTTTGCTCTGAAGGTGCGTCGTCCACACCAGCATCTTCATGATTGAATTAGAATACACTAATTCGTCAAACTTGTCAACCCGTTGGCTGGGTACCGTGCTGGCGGTTCAGGCAAATTTCTATCAGGTGCGTTTAGATCAGTTGAAGGTTGACAAGTTGGAGGTTGTAGGTTGTGAAGATAACCTTCAAGCAAATAACCTACAACCTTCAACCCTCTTATGTACCCGTAGAGCCCGGTTAAAAAAAATTGGCCAGCAGGTGATGGTGGGAGACCGGGTTGTAGTAGATGAACCTGACTGGGCTGGTGGACGAGGGGTGATTGCTGAAGTGCTACCCCGGACAACCCAGCTCGACCGCCCACCAATCGCCAATGCTCAGCAAATTCTGGTGGTTTTTGCTCTGGAAGAACCGACCCTGGATGCTTATCAGCTGAGTCGGTTTTTGGTGAAGGCAGAATCTACTGGTTTCAAGGTATGTTTGTGTCTGAATAAACGTGATTTAGTAACACAACAGCAACAGCAGCATTGGCAACAGCGTCTGGAAGCATGGGGTTATCAGCCAGTCTTGATCAGCGTTCATAATGGTACTTGTTTAGCACAACTAACTGACCTGTTGAGTCAGACAATCAGCGTTATGGCTGGTCTTTCCGGTGTGGGGAAATCCAGTCTAATTAATTATCTGATTCCAGCAACAAGGGTGCGGGTGGCAGAAGTGACTGGTAAACTCGGTCGAGGACGCCACACCACTCGGCACGTGGAATTATTTGAGTTGCCTAAAGGTGGTTTTTTGGCAGATACCCCCGGATTCAATCAGCCTGACTTGACTTGTTCTCCTGAGGATTTAATCCATTACTTTCCAGAAGCAAGAGAGCGTTTAGCCCAACACCGCTGTCAATTCAGTAATTGCCTACATCGGAATGAGCCAAACTGTGCTGTGCGAGGAGATTGGGAACGGTACCAGCATTATCTGGATTTTTTAGCAGAAGTGATTGCACGACAAGAGGCTTTGAACCAAAAAGCTGATATAGAATCGACTATGAAGTTAAAAATTAAAGCTTCTGGTCGGCGTCAATACGAACCCAAGCTAGAAACAAAAAAATACCGCCGTCGCTCCCGCCGTACTCAGCACCAGACCCTAGATGAACTTTATGACGATATGAATGAAGGATGAAGTATGAATACTTCATCCTTCAACGGTTTAACTTCTCAACGGTTTAACTTCTAAGGCTAACCCCAAATTTTTCCTCTAGGGCTTCTCGCACTTTCTGATGCACTGGCTCGACTTCTGCATCAGTAAGAGTGCGATCGCTAGCACGATAGATTAGCCGAAATGCCAAACTTCTCTGTGCCTCAGGAACAGACTCCCCTTTATATTCATCAAACAATTCCACTGACTCCAACAAAGTTCCCGCAGCTTTGCGAGTTGAACGTTCGATTTCTGCCACAGAGACTTGTAGTGGGGCAAAGAACGCAATATCCCGGTCAATGGCTGGGTAGGTGGAATAGACTTGGAACCGGGGAGTCAAAATTTCATCGCGATCAAGAGCCTCTAAAATTAGCTCCAAGTCCAAATCAAATACATAAACCTGATCGGGAAAACCTCTTTCTGAGCGTAGCTGGGGGTGCAACTGCCCAAATTTGCCTAATTTTTCACCTTGCAACCACAAGGATGCAGTGCGTCCTGGGTGAAGACGGGGATCGCTGTGGTCTGGTTGGTATTCTACTGTCAGACCGCAACGGGAAAACACTCTCTCTAGTACTCCCTTAGCCTCATACCAGGTCATGGGTTCGGAACGCCCTCCCGTGACCCAGTTACCTTGGGTGATATTTCCCCCTAAAATCCCGGCAATAGCATCAGCTTCTGCGAAACCCTCTTCTGCTCGCCAGAAGATCCGACCAATTTCAAAACCGTTGAGTACACCATTGCCTTGCTCGATATTGTACTGACAGGCATCAATAAGCCCTGATAGTAAATCCGTGCGTAGGGATGAGTATTCTGTAAACAGGGGATTATCAAGACGAATTTGGGTCTGTTCCTCTGGCTTGACCAAGGAATACTGGACTAATTCGGTCAACCCAACTGCACGAAATTGCGATCGCAGTTTTCGCTTTAAAAATTCCTCAGCAGATAGATAACCTGGTTCAGTATTGTCTGGTAAGCTATCACAGAAGTTGTCATAGCCGTAGAGACGGGCAATTTCCTCAATTAAATCAATTTCCCGCTCTAAATCCCGGTAGCGGTAGGGCGGTACAGTCACTTTCCATTGGGGAGAATCCTCGGTGTAGCGCGGTTGTAGTTGACATCCGAGGGCAGTCAGGATTTTTTCCACATCTTCTGGCAGGATTTCCCCAAGCTCCTCTGACTGATGAACTGGTCCTAAAATCCGATTGACACGGTCAAGACGTAACTCAATGGAACGTGCCCAAGTAGAGGGGTCAGGGCGCTGGTCAGCAATACTCTGGGTTGTGGGAGTACCACCAGCTAACTCAGTAATTAATGCGATCGCTCTTTTACAAGCAATATCCAATTCTGCTTGATTGACACCACGCTCATAACGGGCAGATGATTCTGTGCGTATGCTTTGACTGCGGGAAGAACGACGAATAGTCACTGGATCAAACAGTGCTGCTTCCAAAACAATACTTTGGGTGTTGTCGTTCACTTCTGTGGCTTCCCCACCCATAACCCCAGCCATCGCAACGGGTTGGTCGTTAGCTGTGATCAGTAACGCTTGTGGTTCCAGGGAACGGGTTTGACCATCAAGAGTAGTCAGGGATTCCCCACTGTTAGCAAAGCGGACACCAATGGTGAGGTTTTCGACCCCAGCAACAGCTTGCAAGCGTTCCCGGTCAAAAGCATGGAGGGGCTGACCCCATTCCAAGAGAACCAAATTAGTGACATCCACTACATTATTAATCGGTCGCACTCCAGCGGCTTTCAAGCGCTGTTGTAACCAATCCGGAGAAGGAGCAATCTTAACCCCTTCAATCACAGTGCCAATATAGGCGGGGCAAGCTTTCGGTTCAGATACTTTCAAGGTCAAGGCATCCGTTCGCGTAGCGTGGCCTACGGCCTTTGTTTTTGGAATAGACACCTCAACAGCTTCTGGCAAGCTTAAGGATACCCCAGTTAAGGCGACTACTTCTCTGGCCACGCCCACCATACTTAGAGCATCTGCCCGATTAGCCGTAGACGTAACATCAAGAATGATATCAGTTAACCCCAGTAAGGGACGAGCATCACTGCCTAGGGGTATAGTTTCTGCCTCGAAAATATGAATGCCAGCGGATTCCTTGGCCAAGCCCACTTCTGCTAGGGAACAAATCATCCCTTCTGAGCGAACACCGCGCAGTTTTGAGGCGCGAATTTTCAAATCAATAGTTGGTAGGTAGGTTCCGATGGTGGCGACAGGCACGTAAATGTCTGGTCGGACATTGGACGCACCACAAACAATATTCAATGGGTCACTGCCACCAATATCCACTTGACAGACCCGAAGCTTATTGGCATTAGGGTGAGGCTCTACCTCCAGAACCTTGCCAATCACCACGCCATCGGCCAGGGTTCCTAGGTCTTCAATATCTTCTACCTCAAACCCAGCCATAGTTAGGGTTTGAGCTAGCTCTTCTGGTGTCAGAGTTACCTCTACTAGTTCTCGCAGCCAGTTTAACGATATACGCATGGACTCCTAAATTTTTTTGCTTAACTCTATATAAGGTAATAAATAAGGTGCAAGTTGCTGGTTACTTCCACCAAAACATTTTTCTATTGTGATCGGGATAACCGCTTAACGCTTGACCAAAAATAATGGGTTTCAAGCCCCGTCCTAAAAGGACGGCTTTAATTCTAATGGCATCCATTCTTGAGCTAACGCTTGCATCATAGCTCAAGAATGGGTGATAATTAGGCTAAGGAGGTAAGCAAAGTGTTTAATCTCACCTACGAGTTCAAGCTAAAACCGACCAAACAACAATCAAAAATATTTGAAGACTGGTTGGAGCAATGCCGCAAGGTCTATAATTATGGATTAGCTGAGCGCAAGGATTGGTATAAGTCTCGTAGCTGTCAGATTAACGCTTGCTCTGTCCGTAGTGAGTACATTATTCCAACAAATGCTAAACGTCCTACTTATGCCAGTCAGTGTCGTGGGTTAACTGCTGCTAGGAAAACTATTGAACAATTAAGAGCTGTTCAAGTTCATGTTTTACAGCAAACACTAAAAAGACTAGAAAAAGCTTTTGTTAGTATGTGGGAGCAAGGCCATGGTTTTCCTCGGTTTAAGAAGCACGGACAAATGCGGTCTTTTGTTTTTCCCCAACTAGGTGTTAAACCCCTCGAACCTGGCAGAGTAAAACTACCCAAGATTGGCTGGGTGAAGTTGAGACAATCACGGGAGATACCTGGCTTAGCTAGAGTCAAGCAAGCTAGAGTGATTAAACGATCCTCGGGTTGGTATGTAATGCTCACGTTAGCGTGGGACGTAAATATTCCCCAAGTTATGCCTCACGGAGAAGCATTGGGGATTGATGTGGGAATTTCGCATTTTGTTGCTGTCAGCAACGGTGCTCTGTTTCCTAATCCGCGCCCTTTCAAACGCCTCGAACGCAAGCTTAAATTGCTGCAAAGGAGGGTAAGTAGGAAACGCATTGGAAGTGGAAACCGTCGCAAAGCACAAAAGAAAGTCAGCAAGTTACACGAACGAATCGCTAACATCAGAAAAAATTACTATTGGGAATTAGCTCATAATCTCTGCGATTGGGCTGGGATGATCTTTGTTGAAGATCTAAATCTCAAAGGCTTGGCTAGAGGGATGTTGGGTAAGCACTGCCTAGATGCAGGATGGGGACAGTTTTTCCAGGTATTAGAGCAATGCTGTTTTAAGCGTGGCGTTTATTTCCAAAAAGTAGACTCTAAAAAGACTAGTCAAGTCTGCCCCAATTGCTTAACTGAAACTGGCAAAAAGACGTTAGCTGAGCGTGTACATCGTTGTGAAAATTGCGGCTACACAACCGATAGAGATGTGGCAGCTGCTCAAGTAGTCCTTCTACGTGGACTTGCAGCCGTGGGACACACGGTCAAGATGCTTTCCGAGGGCAAGTTTGTTGGAATCCCTATGAAGAAAGAATCCTCGTCCTTCTAGGATGGGGAGTGTCAAAAAAGTACACTACCTATGGTCAATACTAAATAAACGCTCTAAAATATAGGTAGCTTCATATACATTTTACTTTAATCACCCTTTACTTAACTCAAAATTGTCTTTTCGACCCTTAGATGGATGCCAAAAATAGGGTATCCTGGTTGAGGATCAGGTTTCACCGGAATAGTTGTCTAACTAAGGGGGTAGTTAAAGACATTTTGCAGAAAATAAAGAAAAGTAAAAGACTATAAATCATCTTTGCTGCTCAGGTGCTCCGAGCAAAAGTTTTAGTTTCAGTATGGGCAAAGCAACATCAGTAAGGCTGAATGAGCTACTGTCTAAATCCTACCTGCACTCAGGCACAAAACCCACAACACGCCGACTTTTGTCAGGCGTGCAGTTCTAAATTATTATTACTTGACCGCTATCGTGTGATCAAACCACTCGGTCAAGGCGGATTTGGAGCAACTTTCTTAGCAACAGATCAATCCTTGCCTGGTAAGCCGACCTGTGTAATCAAACAACTCCGCCCAAGCGCCAAAAGCTCAGAGATTTCACCGATGGCAAGGGATCTGTTTGAGCGAGAAGCCCGAACCTTGGGAGAAATTGGGAATCATCCCCAATTGCCACGGTTATTAGATTACTTTGAAGACAATCAGCAGTTTTATCTGGTTCAGGAATACATTAGCGGTTTGACACTGCAACAGCAAGTCAGACGGTCTGGTTCCTTCTCGGAAGAAGGAGTTAAACAATTTCTCAGTGAAATTCTACCACTGGTGCAATATATTCATCAGAAAAAAGTAATTCACCGGGACATTAAACCAGCGAATATAATTCGTCGTGAGCAAGACCGCAAACTGGTACTGATTGATTTTGGGGCTGTGAAAAACCGCCAAACCAACCCCTCCAACTCGTCAGACACAGTATTGACCAACTATGCTATAGGAACTCCAGGCTTTGCTCCTCCTGAGCAAATGGCATTGCGACCGGTTTATGCTAGCGATATCTATGCAGTGGGGGTTACTTGCCTTTATTTGTTGACGGGTAAATCTCCCAAAGACCTCGATTATAATCCTTCAACCGGAGAAATAGTTTGGCAGACTATTGTCAGCGTTAGTGACCACTTTGCTAAGGTTTTAAGAAAAATGCTGGAGTCTTCTGTCCGTTATCGCTATCAGTGCTCAGAAGACATCCTTAGAGCTCTTGACCTAGAGCCATATCTGGAGAGTTTAAACAAAAGTTTAGTGTCAAAACCCCTTGATGACGCTAATTCTGACTTCAATTCAGGGGATTTGGCTCCTGGGAATGGTTATTCATCCCCCTCGTCACTTCAATCCCGAAGAATGGCAGAGAAAATTAGAGAATTCCGGGAGCGTCGGGGATTGAGCAATGGTCGAAGATCAGAAGCTAAAAACGGTGGAGGTTTTACCAGTTACAGGGATTCTACAGCTGTGAGCGGTAGTAGGAGTAATACCACAGCCAAGTCGAGGGGTAATGCCAAGTTGGATGCGGAAACGTTATTAAAAGCTTATGACTCTGGCAGAAGAGACTTTGCTGCTAAAGATTTGAGGGGACTTAACCTTAATAATGCTCAGCTATCTGGGATAATTTTCCGCCAGGGAAAACTGTTAAATATTAGTTTGAAGGGAGCGGATTTATCCAGTGCTAATTTTGGTGAAGCTAACCTCCATCAAGCGGACTTACGTAATGCCAATTTGGGTCGAGCTTACCTGAAGAAAGCTAATTTGGCAGGAGCAGACTTGCGTGGGGCAAATCTTAGTTATGCTCATCTCGAAAATGCTAATCTGCGGGGAGCCAATTTGTGTGGAGCCAATCTTTCTAATGCTAAAGTTACTCAGGAACAGTTGGCACAAGCTAAGACTAATTGGACAACAGTACTCCCTACTGGGAAGCGGGGGTTTTGGTAATATAGCGCAGGGAGTAGGGAGTAAGGAGTAGGCATGCTAGCAATAGGGAACAAAAATTACCACAATTCATTTATGAATATATAGCACTACGGATTTAGATTAGGACATTCCTAAACTCAGCAAACCTAGTTCTAGCTTACTTTTGACTTCTGACTTCTAACTTCTAACTTCTGACTTGCGCGTAGCGCTATATAGGTAATCAGGGATTATTTTTTTTTACTTCCTGGCTTTACTTTCTTAATCTCACTTGCTGGCTTGACATTCATCTTAGATAAAGACTTTCTGATTTTATCTATTTTATCTTTGAGAGATTCTGAAAGACATTTGGTGGTTTTAATAACAGCAAGCAAATCATCTGTTGTCACTGTATCTTTTTCTGGATCAAGGAAAACATTTTCTATGGTTTCTTTAACAACAGCTTCAATGTCAGCACCACTATAACCATCGGTTTCTTTTAGCAAGCTAATTATATCAATCATCCTATTCCATTTATTTCTCCTTTTTAGATGGATTTCAAATATTTTTTTGCGCTCATCCCCATTAGGAAAATCTACAAAGAACAGTTCATCAAATCTTCCTTTTCTGAGAAATTCAGCCGGAAGTTTGGCAATATCATTAGAGGTAGCCACAATGAAGACAGTGTTTTCTTTCTCTTGAATCCAAGTTAAAATATTACCAAATAATCTGGTGGTGATATCACTTCCGCCTCCAGTTTCGCCAATGCCAGCAAAGGCTTTTTCAATTTCATCTATCCATAAAATACAAGGACTAACCGCCTCAGCTATTTTAATTGCCCGACTTAAGTTTTCTTCACTCTCTCCCACATACTTACCAAGTAGTTTACCAATATCTAGCCGCAGTAAAGGAACTTCAAACAGATGAGAAGTAGCTTTGGCGACTAAACTTTTGCCACACCCAGGCATCCCAATTAGCATCATACCTTTAGGTATATCCACTCCAAATTTGATAGCTTGGTCGAGATTTTTGAATATGTTAGCTTTTTTAGTCAGCCAGGACTTGAGATTATCAAGCCCTCCAACATCATCTAGTGTTTCTTTGAAATTAAGAATTTCAAGGGTGCCAGATTTTTTGATAATTTGTTTTTTTTCTTGGATGATTAGGTGCTTATCATTTTTGTCTATACAGCCACCCTGTTGATAGGCTAGGTTTAAACTCTGGATAATTTCAAATTTACTTAATCCTTTAAAGGATAAGGATAATTCTTCAATGACATTGTCAGTCATATCAAATTGTAAATCCTGCAAAAATTGTTTAATTATTCCTCTAATTTGATTAAGATTGGGAATAGGGACTTCAAAGACCGTAATAAATTTATCAAGTTCAGCCGGAATAATTAATTTACTAGCAACAATAAAACTAGTGGTATAAAAATTCTCCTTGTATAGGGTCTTGAGGGCAATTGATTTGAGCAGAGCAATGACTTTGGGATTATCTAAATAAAAGTGAATATCCTTGAGTACCAGAAAACTCTCTCCAGTTTCATTATTATCAAAAGCTGACAAGAAGGTTTCTAAGTCAAAGTTAGATTTAGAATTTTTGGTATCAAAATCAACATGACCACCAGCATCATTATATTCATAAACCTTAGCTGTTGTAGCAATCTCCTTAATCAGCAAATCAGTAGAATGGAAATCAAAATCGTTGATATAAATGATTGGTCTTAAGGAATCAACATAGGAAGAAAGTTTATGAATTGTATTGTTCATGATAATTGTTAATAGGGAATCAGTAATAGGGAATCGGGAATCGGGAATCGGGAATCGGGAATCGGGAATCGGGAGTGGGGAAGAAAGGTAAGCATTCAGTCAGCTATCACTCACAAGCTGACGGCTGACAGTTGACAGCTGACAGCTAACATGAGAAATGCTATATAATCTCAAACTTCCAAATAACCAATTACATGGTCAGGATTTATACTCTTGTAATCTATCCCATCTAGAATGACAAATTTACCATTAACATCATCGGCTGATAACTCTTCACCATGTTTACCAGAGTTTCTTACATAATTTCCATCGTTCATACCTAAAATCATAAAACGCTTACCCTTGGGTTCAATATCTTTCCAAAACTCTTTTGTCTCACCTTTAAATATTTTTAGATGATTCCTGACTAAATAAAACATTTTATGAATTGCAAATTCTTTTTCTGAAAGTACCAAATTTTGTTCGGAAGGAAATATCATGTATTCCACATAATCATTAGAACTATTAGAATAAAACATTAAACCATTCATGATTTTTCCCACTGCATCTTCTTTTTTAAATTGATCGGACCTCAAACTTGGTTCTGAATGAGATACCATCACATCATCACTCTCAGTTAAATCCAGAATTAAACACTTTTTTTCTGGAGTAACAAGTTTCTGCCACCTACGATTAGTGTCTGCTTTATGCTGAATAGGTTTTAGACTAAGTATATCAGGATGTTTTAAAAATCCTTCAGATAACATTTTGGCTGTATTAGGATTAATTTTATTTGTCAAGTTTTCTATTCTTTCAGCCATCATGTCAGACCCTAACACTAATCTTCTCAAAGTGGGATTCATGAATGATACAAAAAGAGATAAGGGGACTTTGTCAAAAAATTCATCATACAAGCCTGGTAAGTGAAACTTAAATATCCAGAAATAGTTTTTAGCAATTTGTGCTACACTACTTTTAATCAACGCAATATTATCGGGATCCTCCAACATCCCTGTCAATACTCTATAGTAACCCTGGTGATAATCCTTAATAATGGCTTTGCGATTAAAATTGTTCTTAGCATAATTATTTACCTTGTTCTGGAATTCTTCATGGAATTGGATACTATACAAGGATTCCTCTAGTTTAGTTGCTTCAATTTCCATCTCGAAAATTTTCACTAGTTCCTTGCTAATCTCTAGGTCACTTTCGGCTGAGATATCCTTTATTTTTGATAAGATATCTGTAAATCCCCTAACAGCAAGCCACTTTTGCAATAGACCACTTTTGTAATATCCCAAGATATCATCGATATTAAAATTTTCCCTAACACCATCTAAATCTCTGACTGGAGTATTATCCAAAATAAGACTAAACTTAATTGTCTTTGCCATCTTTCTCCACCTCAATAATTTAATTTTAATAATTTAATTTTGCTGTCAAGGGCTACCAATTCAATGGATTTAATTTACTTTTAGTAAAAGCTCGCCCAAAAGATTTTGCTCCTGCCCAGGCTTTTTTTAAAGTTTTGGTTACTGTTTCTTTCCCAAACTTGGCTACTTTTTTGACACCAGTGGCAATAGTTTGACCAATGTTTTTTCCGGCAATTTTACCTGTAACGCTTCCTAGCATTCCTCCAACTGCTGTGCCAATTGGTCCAAATACAGTTCCAACAGTAGCTCCGATACTTGTACCGGATAACCAACCGACAGCCTTGGTGTTTAGACTCACTAAGGTACAGGTAGCTGCAACTTCTCTATCATATAAATCTTCTACAGCCTCAATCAGTGTAATCTCGCCTTTGCCAAGTTTATAGCCGATTTGGGGAAGGGTAAGTCCCATATCAATCATGGCAGCAATTTCGGCTATATCTACTTCTTCAAGTATGCCTAAGTGACCCTCTTCTTTAGCAACTACTGTGCCTAAGGTAACTAGTTGTTTGAAGGTATTATCTAAGGGCCCAAGGTATTGATTTAAATAATTATCAGCAACGTCCAGAAAGGAAAAATTATTAAAATAATCTAGATTTAAAGGGTCTAAAAGTGTATCAAACTGCTGGGCCATGGAAATTGAAGATAGCATGGAGTTGTTCTGAATATCATCTAATACTTGTTGTTCCATAACTCTAGGCTTGTTGATGGCTTCAACTTCAATTTCCTTCAGAGGAGTATATACGCCCGTTGGTTCACCAGACAATGACGCTAATTGCTGATTATTGGCTAAAACTAAGGCTTCTTGAATCTCTTGAACAATTTCACCTCTTTTTCTCTCACTTTCTCTATCGGTGATTTCTTCAAGGGTAGATTCAAGCCAATTTACTTTTGATTTACCTTGTTCTTGAGCACTGATTAAGCTTTGATGATAACTATCAATCAGGTCGATAGTATCTAACGCATTGTTGAGATCAGTAAGGGTTTTGGTTTTGTCTTTTATTCCTTGACGCTTCTCGATAACATCCTTACAAAAATGTTGAATATTATCTCGATCATGATACTCTTGATAGTTGACTAAGATTTCGGAAATTATTTGTTCAGTAGTTTTCCTACCCTGAGGAGGGATCAAGTCGCTCATTGTTGTTATGATTTACTGAGGATATTACTGATAATACAAGGGTTAGGGCTGGTGTGGAATTCCATAGGATCCCATCGTATTATAGCCTAGTCCAGGATATATTCTTTTTTGAGACTTATGTTAATTATAGTACCAAGTTAACTGGGATCAAGTCTTAGATTTTGACGTATAGTTACAATAATTAATATCGCGCTTTGGCAATCGAAACCCATTTGCTGTTTGACCCAGTGGTGCGTTAGGGGCAGCAACCTAAAACTGGCGACTGTGAAAATGAGGGCAAGCCCGCCCCTGAAGCACCACTAGCACTTACCCAAACCGTTCAATCAGATGATCCCCCACCCGCAGAGCATTGGCAATAATGGTTAAAGCTGGGCTGACACTGGCATTGGATGGAAAGAAACTGCCATCGACTACGTAAAGATTTTCCACATCATGAGTGCGGCAGTTGCGATCGAGCACAGTAGTAGCAGGATCGTCTCCAAAACGGCAGGTGCCACACTGGTTTGCCATTACTTGAATCGGTACTTCCCCACGAGGATATATTTTCCCGCTCTGAAAACTATCCAGCCGTTTTTCAATAACTTTTAGTACCTCAGTCAAGCGATAAATCAGGCGATCGTGGGCTTCGATATTATTGGGAGTGTAGTCAATATACAACTTGTTGCCATCAATTCGTACTCGATTATTGGGATCGGGCAAATCTTCCGTCTGCACCCACCAACCAATGGAACGAGTAGCTAACTGCTTTAGTCCAAATCCTGGCATAAATTTTGCCAGAACTGATAACAGTGGTGGTGCTTCAGCAAAAATAATATCTGTGAGCAATCCACCGGAATTTTGAATGTGACCCATTGGGTAAGGAAAATCGGGATCACCCCAATAAAAATCATTGAGATAAATACTTCTTTGAAAAGCACCTGAATTGGGCTTAGTGCTCAGTTGCACTACAGCAGTCATTAGGCTTTTCATCAAATTCCGTCCCACTTGCCCCGAACTGTTAGCAAGTCCTTGGGGGTGTCGATCATTAGCAGAGTGTAATAGCAATGCTGCTGAATTCACGGCACCACAAGCAACCACGACAATTTCTCCCATAAACAGGTAGGATTGTCCGGCAATTTCGGCTTCGACCCCTTTAACTGCTAAACCTGAGGGGTTAGTGTGTAAACAAACTACCTTCGCATTGGTTTTTAAGGTCACGTTCGGATGTGTCAAAGCTGGCACAATTCCGCTGACCTCGGAATCATTGGTTGGGTCGTCGTCTTGGCGCGTCAGTCCTAACGGTAGGTAAGATGGATGCAGACCTTGCTGAGCGATCGCATTGTAAATTTCCGCAATTTGAGGCTCTTGGGGGATTGCTTCAAAGGGATAGTCTTGACTATGAAATGGCTCGGTGGGATCGCTGGTTGCCTGACCGTGAACTTTATAAAGCTGTTCTGCTTCAGTGTAGTAGGGTTCAAAGTCGGAATATTTCAAACACCACTCCGGCGACACTCCCTCTTGATGTTGCACTTTCTCAAAATCCCGCTCCCGCAGTCGTAGCAATGCTGCACCATAGATTTTTGTATTGCCACCTATAGCGTAATTCATTTGGGGGAAAAACGGTTCTCCAGCAGTGTCATACCACATTTCAGGAGCGTGATAGCGTTCTCGCTTAAAAATATCGACATTACTGCGATTTTGTTCTTCTAGAGGCATAAAATCGCCTCGTTCTAGGATGAGAATTTTCTTCCCGGTTGGCGCAAGTTTATAGGCTAAGGTTCCGCCGCCAGCCCCTGTGCCAATAATAATAAAGTCGTAATATTGGTCGTCGATAATCATAGTACAAGTCCGAAGTTTGAAGTGGGAAGTCGGAAGGTAAGCATATGCGCTACGCGCACGCTGCGCGAACAGGCGTCAGCCGTCAGCTGTCAGCCGTTGGGCACAGACCCATGAGCTGATAGCAGATAGTTGATACCTGATAGCACCTCAAGTAGCGTGGCACAGGCTTCTAGCCTGTGAATTAACCCATGAGCTGATAGCTGATAGCTGATAGCTGATAGCTGATAGCTTACGTCGGAAGTTACAGGAGTTCAGGAGTTACAGGAGTTTAGGAGCTTAAAATTCTTAACTTATGCTATATTAATAGTAATAATAAATTTTAAATTTTACGATCAGGTGTAGCGATTGGTTATATTTTTTTGGTGGTATAGATACTGCTTTGATATTGATTGGTCATAGCTTATCTTCTTGATCAAGACTTGCGGCATAATCGCTCATTCCCACTTCAGCAAGAGCGCGGTCTTCCTCAGCAAACTCATGAGCAAGGGCTTTTAACTGAGCAGGATCTAGGACAATCCGACGACGTTTATCTTGAAACTTAAGAAATGCAATAAAATCAGCGACTTGCTGAAGTTGTTCAGCAGTAAGTATATCCAGGTCTTGCTTGATAGCTTCGGTGCTGATTGACATAGCAGTAACTTAGTACAATTATAGGTTAGTGATAGGTTATTCCCCAGAAATGTTGAATCTAGTAGGGCTGATGGCTGATGGCTGATAGCTGATAGCTGATAGCTGATAGCTGATAGCTGATAGCTGATAGCTGATAGCTGATAGCTGATAGCTGATAGCTTACCTCATAACTACGATAAACGCTATCGACAAGTTTAGCTAGGGACAAGGCTCAATTGTCCAATCTTTAGGTTTCTCACTTTTATAACAGGACTGTTGACGACCTGCTTCCTTTAAATTCCATTTACCGGTAGATTGATCGAATTGAAACTCAAGTCGATAACGCTTGCCCATAATTTTGTCATCAGGTAGATTCATCTGGGTTAGAATTACGATTTTCTCAAAAGCTTGCTGATCAATCACCTTTATTTCTTCAGTAAACTCACTCTCGACCGTTTCTTTGTTACCAAATAAGTCTAATGCGATCGCTTGCGGATCATCTCCTATTCCCTTACCTTTGATTTCAGCTAGATTCAAGGGTTGATAACGAGATTTTTCTAAAGCATCATCAGAGGGATTACAACCCATTAGTATTAAGCTAATAGTCAACCCTACTACTATAAGCGGCAACCTAGATTTTTTATCCATGGTCATTTAAAATTAAATTGGTTATAGCCTTGATTTTATCAAACACGAATAAATTTTAATTGACGGCAAATTCAGTTTGCTGACGCATTTCGGGAGGATAGAAAGCTAAAACAATATTTTATTTCTTGATGCCAGCATTAATTAAATCAGTAGTGATACCCGTTTCTATTCCATCATATTCAATATAAATTTTATTATTTTTTATAGTAATATATATTAGGTTTCCTCTGATTCTTTTTCCCTGTGACCATCCTACCTGCATTAATCCGTAGTGCTCTCGTGTTTCGTCAAAAATAGGATCAAGTCTGATGTCTCCATGAGAGGGGCGAAATTGAGCGTATTTTAGAATAACTTGTTTTATTATTTCTCGATAGGTCGTTTGGATATCCATTGTTTTACCTCTAATTTGGAGGAAACCAATCTGATTGGATTTGTTCAGGGGAATAGGGACAGTTGTCAGGAAAGTCCCAATCGGAAATTCCGGTTTCATTAGCAGCGTCGGCTCTCGCATCACCATAAACTTTTGATAAATCTGCCCAGTATCGCTTTAAACTAGGAGTATCTCTCAGATAGCGTTTAAGGTTATTACGCTCTCGTTTGATAGTGATTTCCCAAGACCTAGACCGTTTTTCCGGTTGATATTCCCATTTCAACAGATGTTGAATCGTTAAACGAATCGAGGATAAAAAGCGGTCTCGCTCTCGTTTACTCAAGTCTTCAATCTCTTCTAGGAGATTAACCCAGTCTACTTCACTATACCGTTGTTCTTTGATCAGGGAAACTTGTTGTTCAACCCATTGGATGATGTCAGTTTCATAGAGCATTTTTTTCTAGGAAATCTAACTAAACCTGACAAAAGCCTTACCTGGTTGGGTTACGCTGCTGCTCACCCAACCTAAGAATAACGCTACTGCCAGATGTAAATCAGTACAAACAAAATAATCCAGATCACATCGACAAAATGCCAGAACAGGGAGGTGGCAGCAACCCCAAACTCACCGTTGTCGTAGTTACCAGGAATGAAGGAGCGTCCCAGCATAATCAATTGCAACAAGACTCCTGTGAGCACGTGCAAACCATGAAACCCGGTGAGCAAATAAAAGGTGCCGCCAAATACCCCATCGGTAAATCCAAAGGGGAGACTGCCCCATTCCACTGCCTGACCATACAAAAAGTAGCTCCCCATTGCCATGGTCAGGAGCCAAAATGCCCGAAAGCCCCACAGATTGTTGACATGGAGATATCGTTCGGCAATATAAATTACGAAACTACTAGACACCAGCACTACAGTATTAATAGCTGGCTCTTTGATCTCTAGCCCTGTGACACCGGCAGGGAGCCAGTCGGCTGTGGTAGTCTTGTAAACAATGTATCCAGCAAAGAAGCTCAGGAAGATAACACTTTCCGAGAGCAAGAAAATGATGAAGCCAAACATGCTGTTGCCTGCTTCATCATGGCTATGTTCTGCTGTCCCATCAGAGGTATGGGTCTGACTCGGTATTACACCAGAGGTGAGTGATGGATCGATTTCAGTTGGGTTCATGAATAACTTCTAGCGCATCAGGGTTAGAAACCAAAGGTTCAGATTTGCCATAGCCATAGGGTTCGGCAACCACCACAGGCAACTGTTCAAAGTTCTCGTGAGTGGGCGGGGAGGAGACAAGCCATTCTATCCCGATCGCCCGCCAGGGATTGGCTGGTGCTTTTTCTCCTTGTACCCAGGAACCAACCATATTGAGGATAAAGGGCAAAGTAGACATGCCCAACAGGAAGGCTCCAATGCTAGCAACCACATTCCAAAAGGCAAATTCGGGATCGTAGGACGCAACTCGGCGGGGCATGCCTTGCAGTCCTAATGGGTGCATGGGGAAGAAATTGAGATTGGCTCCGATAAAGGTCAGGGCAAAGTGCAGTTTTCCCAACCCTTCATTATACATGCGCCCTGTCATTTTTGGGAACCAATGGTAGAAGGCGGCATAAATTCCCATAACTGTTGCGCCATAGATAACGTAGTGAAAGTGACCAACAACGAAATAGGTGTTGTTGACGTGAATATCTACTGGAACGGCTGCTAACATAATGCCAGTAATGCCCGCAAATACGAACATCACCAAGCCACCTAGTCCGAAAAGCATGGCGCTGGTTAGTCTGAGTTTGCCTCCCCAAATGGTGGCTACCCAAGCAAAGACTTTGATGCCAGTTGGCACGGAAATCAGCATTGTGGAGAACATAAACAGCATCCGCATCCATCCGGGGGTGCCGCTAGCAAACATGTGATGCACCCAGACTATAGCGCTCAACCCAACAATAATTAGGGATGAAATAGCAACTACTTTGTAACCAAAAAGGGGCTTGCGGGCGTAAACTGGGAATATTTCTGAAAAAATGCCAAAAATTGGTAAGATAATTACGTAAACGGCTGGGTGAGAGTAGAACCAGAAAAAGTGCTGGAACAGAATGGGATCGCCCCCTTTGGCAGGGTCAAAAAAGCTGGTGCCTAGGGTTAAATCAAACAACAGCATGATGGCTCCAGCAGTCAGGGCAGGTAAGCCAAATAATTGAATAATCTGGGCACTGAGTACAGCCCAGACAAACACAGGCATTCGGAATAAGGTCATTCCGGGCGATCGCATCCGAATAATGGTGGTTACGATGTTGACGGCTCCCAGAATAGAGGATACTCCCGAAAGCGCCACGGCTAGTAGCCACAGAAATTGACCGCTAATCAAAGCACCAGTAGGATTTTGCAGGCTCACGGGTGGATAAGACCACCAACCTGCCTGGGCTGGGCCTCCTGGAGCTAAAAAGCTTCCCATCAGGACAATCCCAAAGACGGGCACCATCCAGAAGGCCAGGGCATTCAGCCGGGGAAATGCCATATCCCGTGCCCCAATCATCAGCGGTACTAGGTAATTGGCCAGCCCGGCCAACACTGGAAAGGTCCACAAGAACAGCATTACTGTTCCGTGGAGGGTAAACATAGCATTGTAGACGGTGCGATCAACCAGATCGGCTTCTGGGGTAATCAGTTCACCCCGGACGATCATGGCAAAGATTCCACCAATGAGAAAAAAGAAAAAAGAGGTGACAATATACTGAATCCCAATCACTTTGTGATCGGTGCTGAAGCTGAAAAAGCGTTTCCAGTCTTCAGGGGCACCTGGCGAGGGCTGTTTGCCCAAAGAGCCGATTGGTTCAACTGAAGAAAGATTAGTCATCAGTTCTTCGCGGCTTTCCTCCCCATCCCTCTATAGGGTGGGGAGGAAAGCCGCGCCTCCAATTAGTGGTTTACAAGTAAGCCCGTTGAACGTTTTAGGAGTCGGACTTTTTGGGCAGTAAATTGTCCGACTCGTTTCCAATTGATATCGCTCACAGAAACCTGTCTTACTGTCTGACCGCTTACCCAACCTCGATAGGTTTTTCCGGCCTTAACAGCTTCAACGTAATCTCCTTTACGAAAACCATGACTAGTAGTTGTTCCTCCGTATTTGCGCCGTTTTCCACATGCACGAAAATTCAGCAGGTGTAATTGACGACGACTTATAGGAGCGCGTCTAATCACAGAAAAAGTAGTATCAGTTACATCACAGTTTTTTGGAACACTTAGCTTCCCTTTGCTGTGATAATAATTTTTGCGCCGAAAGAAATGGGTGGCAGCTAATGCAATTCCGTCTACTGCATGAGTGTTAACCGTCTGCTGACTCTTATCGGCCTTGTCTTTTGCTAGCCCTAGAGCTTCCCTCTTCAGAGCAGTTTCCCAACCTTGTTTTTGAGTGACTGGAGCTATTTCTTCTAGCTGAGATATTGACCAATATTGGCCTACCATGACAGGAGAAAAACCTTTGTTTCCTCTAGCCTTGACTACCTCATAGACAATAGCTTTCACCGGGTATAAAAGGCTAAGCTCTTTGGCCACTCTTTGCTCTAACTGGCGATTTGCTCGAATTGAAGGAGGGACTTTTTTAGCTACTCTATTTGAAAATCGCTTTTGTCGATGAGACCTTTGCGAGTAAGGTACTTTACGATTTATTCGACGGCTTCTGCGAGTTTTTCGCATCATTCGCCTAGTGTCCATCCGATCTCGAACCTTCTTGTATGGCAAAACTAAATGTCCTGCCCAAAGAGTGGCCTTCTCTGACTGAACAGCAACGCCAGAAAACATTTTTCCAGGGTCAATGCCAATAGCTATATCCTGGATTTGCTCTCCAGATGGTTGATTGACTAACTCAACAGCAAAAACGTTTAGATCGTTTTGGTAAATAACAGCTAAACCTTGATTAAGCCAACGTCGAGCACGAGATGCTTTTGTAGGCATCAATGGTCTTCCATCAGGTGAAATAACTGGAACTCGTAACATGGTGATAAACCTCACGAGAAAAAGTATTTGGGTTAATAACCCGTCCCCTCGACCACCGAATCTAAGATGTCCTGTCTTTAGCAGCAACTGGCGACACAGTCTTGAAGAGGTTCGGACTGGGGAAATATCCGGACGTTCGTACCAAGATTCGGCTCAAATGGTCTAGTCAAACACAAACAGTTGGTCGCCTGCTCAAGCCCCAACCTAAGAGGATGGGGTTATTGACAACCCTTTGTTTTGGATATTTGAACCGGAGTAATTCACCATAGGAGGCGCAGCTGGAACCACCGTTTTCCAACCTGCATTAATTGCTGTTTCAGAGGCTCGACGATATTCCTCGAAGGCTGGATTGTAGGCTGCTGCGGGTGGTTGAACCGCCGCTTGAGCAAGCCACTGCTGATAGGATTCCGGGGACTCTACTACCACATCCGCCTGCATTGCTGCAAAGTAAGTCCCACTGTATTGAGAATCCCGCAACCGATAGTTGCCTTCGCGAATGGGAGTAAATTCAAACTCGATCGCCTGATTTGGGATAATATCCTGCTTGACTCGAAAGGCGGGTATATAAAACCCATGTATCACATCCTCTGATTTGAGGGTAAGCTTGATGCGATGGTTGTTGGGTAAATGCAGTTCTGTGCTGCTGATACTCTGCTCCGGATAGCGAAATTCCCACGCCCACTGACGAGACAAGACTTCGATGCGCTCTATTGGTTCGATCGAGTCAGGCATTTGTGAGTCAGTACTTGGTTCGATTGGTGCAGCCTCAGCGGTTGCCATTTCTAGATGAACATGCTCCATCGGACCAAGAATCGACATCTGGTCGTAGACCTGGTAGCTGTAGGCTGCAATCCAAATTACTAAGGCCAAGGGAATTGCTGTCCAGACGATTTCCAGGGTGATGTTTCCTTCAATTGCTGGACCATCGCTTAAGTCATACTTGCCTGCTTGCTGAAACAAGACTGAATAGGTTAGGGTTCCTACTACTCCTAAGAAAATAAAGGTTCCCAGTGTCACAAGGAAACTGAATAAATCGTCAACTAGCAGGGATTCAGCTGAAGCTTGGGGAGGAAACCAAGAGTAAGCCTGTTGACCCATCCACAGACTAATCCCGGCTAATGCGATCGCAACGACAACCAAGGTCAAAATCCTGCGAATATTCATGAGCTTATTTATTTCAACAGTAAGTTTGGATCTTCTCCCAGTCTCAACAGGCGATCGGCGCTAATGTGTAGGCCAAAATCTGCCGCTAGTTGCGCTCCCAGGGTACCGTGAACAAACATCAGTGCAAAAATCCCTAGTCCCGCTAACAAATAGGTCCATTGTACTTGTCTGGCCCTATCCTTATTCCAAACAAATCGCTGAAATCCGCGCCATACTGTCATTGCTACAATCAGCAGCAGCAGCAAGACTCCGCCAACTCCATGCCAAAGCATGGTTTCCATGGCCTGTAATCCCCAGGCACTTCTAACCTCTGTGGGTGGGTCTGCCAGCATGATTTCATAGAAACCCGCTGCAACGGTGAAGAAAGTAACCACTGCTGCTGCGAGCATGTTGTACCAGCCGACATCAAAAAAATTGGATCTTGTGGCAGGAATTGCCAGTATCTTAAAGACTGGCTTTTCCAGGGGAAACAAGACTCCAACGATATCAAAGCCGATGGCCACGATAAATAAACCAAGGGTTAGATGTACCAGATTGGGATGAATCGGAATCGGGTAAGGCAAGCCATTGGCTCCCAATTGGCTTCCTAGTTGGTCAATTAGGTTTGAACTCATTGCAACAAGCCCTCCCTAGTCCCTTCTACTACCGGAACAGTATGCAATCCATAGACCCAAACCAGTAAGTCACCCAGGTAGACCTGGACAAATACTAACCCTACTAACAACGCCCCCACTCCCAAAAAAGGGATGGGTAACTCTTTGGGATTGCGAGAACGAATAATGTAGCGCCATGCTGTCACCCCTGCAATGATGCCAGATAGAGACCAACCAATCAGCGTATGCAGGTTCAATGTTGCCTCTGCTGCTGTGTAAGGTTCTGCTAATCCGGCTTCAATTTGCCCAAAAATAACAGCAATAAAGATAGAAATAGTCGCAAAAAATAAATTCCACCAACTTACCTCATACAGGCGATAATTACGGCTCAAGTAGCCGACAGCGTCACAAAAGACGGCAAACAATACCATGGCAATCACAAAATGAACCACGATCGGATGAATTGTATCGGGATACGGCAAGTTGTGATCGTTGAGTGGGGGGAGATACTCTAGCATATTGTTCTCAATGAGGTTTCAATGAGGAATTGTTGGTAGTGGTAGACTAGTAGTGACTTTAACCCCCGAAACATTGACGCTTACCGTAGCAAAATCACTACATCGTTACCACTACCGAATTGTTCATAATACTACTCAATTAATAGTAATAAATTTATAATTACTAAAACGCTAGTATAAAATTATTAGGCATCTTTGACATTAGAGCCATAAAAACAATTATATTCAGGCTGATCAGCAAGAAAATAACATAAAATTGTTGGGGCTTTATTCCTTTCCAAAAAATCACTGTAATTCTCCTAATTAGTTTATTTGCCTAGATAAAAATACTCATTAAATGAGTATTGACTTAGACTTGAGCAGATATATAGTTAGTGACCGCTAATTTTTCAGCAAACAACTAACTGTGTCAAATTAATTGACTCAAATGACAGGGTTTACAAAGCAAGCAGCTAGCTCCAGTTAGTAGATATAGCAACTATATAGAGCAAGGATAGCGATACCTGACTTTAGATATATCACCTGGTTTTACTATAGCCAGCTAACCCTTAGTATTAGTAGATTTTTCAGGAAGTTTTAAGATTTATTACAAAGCCAAAAAGGTTTACAATTTGTCTTATCTGACTTTGACGATTTGTATTGTTATAGCAAAGGTGAATTTAGCTCCCGGAACAGGAAACAGGGAGTAGGTAGTAGGTGAATTTGGAATAGGGAATAGGTCAAAAAAATTGTATCCATAATTACTATTATAACCGCTAGATAAAGTATTAACTGTTTGAACCTCCCCACCCTGTAAGAGGGTGGGGATTCCCAGGCACAACAACTATGTTGCTGTTATCTCCATGGGCGTGACTTTCCCCCGCACCGGAGGTAGCTGAGTTTAAAGTTACCGTAAGATAGTGGTTTGAAGTTACCGTAAGTAGAGGGTCGCCTTTACAGGGGACTGGCTATGAGGATGCATGGTTAAAACTATTGTATTAAGGCTCCACTACACTTACGGTAACTTCAAGACCCGTGGCGAATTTAATTCGCCTACGGTTAGAAGTTACCGCAAGAATAGGGCAGCCTTTATAGTCGGCAGGCTATGAGTCAAAGGGTAATGGTTATTGTTTTAAGGCTGCCCTAATAAACAGGTTTTGTCTCCGGAAAGCGCACCTTTGGTTAAAAATTTGTAATTAAGGCGACCCTATCTAAGGCGCGCGTCTAATGGGTCAATTCCCAGTTTTTTGAGACCCCGCAACTTGATGTTTATTGCCCCATTAATGTCAGCATCGTCATAGTGACCACAGTTGGTACAGACAAACTTTTCTTTTTTTCTGTTACTTTTGCTGACGTGATGACATTTTGGGCATTTTTGAGACGTGTGCTTGGGATTTACCTTGACTACTGGTATGCCTGACTTTGCAGCCACGACTTCTACTTTTTTAACCAGTTCTCCCCAAGCTGCATTAGATATTGACCTATTTAAACCTTTTTTTGCCGACTGCCCATTGCGTTCGTGAAACGTCGGCTTTGCCGAATCGTAGCTACCACTTTCATTGGGTCTAGGTTTACACCGAGATTTCATTGCTTTAATATTGAGGTCTTCAAATACTAAAGCATCTGTTCCGTCAACTAATTGATTGGCAATACCCCAATGGTAGGCACTACGATTATTTGTTATCCGCTCATGAAGCGAAGCAACCGCTTCATAAGACTTCCCTCTATTCCTAGACCCCTTATTCTTCCTGCTAGCAGCTTTCTGCCTCAACTTCAAACGCCTTTCCCTGCGTCTAAAGGATTTTTGTTTAGCCGGATTAGCTATTGTTTTTCCATTAGATAGGCTTATTAACTTATTGATACCTAGATCGCAGCCTTTGACTCTCAGAGGGTCAATTTCGGTATTATCTTTTACTGGAGTAGGTGGAACCGATTTATCTTCGATTTGAAGACTTACGAACCACCCACGAGCTTTTCTGCGAACAGTGACTGACTTCAGGGTAAAACCCTCAGGTATAGGACGGGAGTTATAAAAACCCATCCATCCAATTCCTGGGAGGTATATTTTGTTTCCATTAAGCTTCACCTGACCAGGAGCGTATTTGAAGCTTCTAAATCGTGACCTTCTTTTTGGTTTTGGATATCCAGTTTCTCCTTTGAAGAATTTAGCAAATGCGACATCCAACTGTCTTAGGGTCTGTTGTAAAACAGTTGAATGAATCGATTTATACCAAGGTCTTTCTTTCTTGAGTATGGGCAGACTGGAACTTTGAGCTTCGTAAGCACTTCGTCTTGGATTTTTATGACTTTTCTTCCAAGGGTAGCCTATAGAGTAATTTTTACTCACTGAACAGGTCAATGGACACGCTTCCCCACCACTTTTTAATTCACAGTAATTGCCTAACCTGGGAGTTTTTGCTTGATCGTAAGAATCATTTCTGTCTCTCAACAGGTAATTATACTGTAATCTCAGCATATCCAACCATCTGTTCATTTTAGATTTCTGTTGCTGATTGGGCTTGAGTTTGTAAGAGTATCCTAGTTGCATCTGTTCGACCTATTTTAGTGCTAATCTAATTATAGACCCCCAAAACTATAGTGTCAAGGAAATGTCTGAACAAATTAAAAGAAAAGTAGGAAGACCCAGATTACACGAGGAAGCAAAGAAGAGTTACAGTATCAAGGCTACTGAAACTGGTTGGCAGGGATTGAAACGTTTGGCCGCTTGTTCGGGGTTAAGCCTTTCTGAATACTTAGAGTTCCTAGGAAGAACTGGGACTTTGCCTGATTGAGGGAAAATTCATACCCGGAGACGAAACCTTAGAATAGGGTCGCCTTTATGGTTGGTCGGCTATGAGAAAAAGGGTTAAAACTTTATTATTAAGGCGACCCTATTCTTACGGTAACTTTAAGCCCTGAAAGAGGGATGGGGTATTCTTTTCCCTGGCCAAAGGCCACGCTACGCGAACAAACTCCCTTCTTGATAAATTGAAGGGGATTGGATCTGGAAACTATAGCCTAGAACTGTTGAGTAATTTTACTTATGGTTTTCATTCGATATCGTTCCAAGGTGATTTCGACATAAGCAACGTTATCGAGGTGCGACCCGTGGCGAATTAAATTACGGGTCAAGCGCACCTCAGGAGTCAGGAGCTTCGAGTCAGAATAAATGAAGTTTAATTTGCAATTAATCAGAGTTTAATGATTTGATAAGATTAACGATTGGCCGTAGGCCACGCTACGCGATGAAGCGAAGCTTCCGCTAAAAGCGAACGCACTTTCGTTTTTCTACTTTGACTAGAAAATGCGATAAGTCTCAAAATTCGAATTTTTTGAACTTATATCCGATTTTTTGGGTCAATTACCCTGTTAGTGAGGATTGGACTGACTAATACTGGGGTATTGGCTTGAGGCGATGACAGATTGGCTATACTGACAGATTGGCTATACTGATTAGTTAGTCAGGGCTTAGGCAACAAATCTATGATACGTTTGGTAAATAAAATTGGGGGTAAAGCCCCTCATAGAAATCAATGACTGAGCTAGAAGAGTTCAAGGGATTAAACTATCAGTAGCAACTCAAACCGTGAAGATTCAAACCTTTCTTCAACCCATTGACCGTACTGCTGGGGCAGTCATAGTTATACTGAGTCTACTGATTGGTATATTACTGTGGACTGGCGATCGCACTGCCCCCAGGGTACGGGAATTTACGTGGCAAGATAAACAAGTGGGTGCGGAGGATAAAGCGTTTATCCTAACCTTCAGCCGTCCTATGGATCAGACTAGTGTAGAAGCGAATCTGAACATTGTTCCACCCATCCCGGGCAAAATTAGCTGGGCTGGACGTAAAATGGCTTATACTCCGCTGCTTCCTTTACCCTATGGTACCGAGTATCAATTCCAGCTCACTGGGGCAGTAGACCAATTCGCTAAGCCTGGCAATAAGACTGCCATGGAACCGTTTAAGGCATCCTTCCGTACCCGTGACCGAGCCTTTGCCTATGTGGGTGTTAAAGCAGAAGAACAGGGGCGATTAATTTTCTATAATCTCACTCGCCAAGAAAAAACTATCTTGACGCCTCCAGATTTGCTGGTTATGGACTTTAAGTTCTATCCTGATGGCAGCCGAATTCTTTTTTCTGGTGTTAGAAGTCAGAATCAAGAACAGGACTTGCTCTCCGCAAAATTATATACTGTGACCACCGGCATATCTACTCGTGCCCCAGCTCAAGCGACCGTATCCTCAGACTCTGCGGGTAAAGTTGAGCAGGTTCTCGATAGCAAAGACTACCAGAATCTGAAGTTTGATTTGTCTGCTGATGGTAAAACGATTGTGGTGCAGCGGGTCAGTCGGAGTAATCCTTCGGAATTTGGGCTGTGGACCATACAACCTGGTGCCAAACTGAGACCATTAGACCATGAACCAGGAGGAGATTTTCTAATTACTCCTGATAGCAACGCCATCGCGATGGCTCAAGGTCAGGGAGTGGGCATTTTACCCTTGACACCAAATGCTCAACCCCTAGACTTTTTACCGAAGTTTGGCATGGTTATAAACTTTGCTAAGGATGGTTCAGCAGCAGTGATGGTGAAGTTTAATTCTGACTATACGCGATCGCTATTTTTAGTCAAAAACCAGGGCTCTGAGCAAGAGATACTGCGCACCACTGGTTCTGTCCATAGTTGTGAATTCTCGGCGCAAAACCAGATTCTCTATTGTCTGCTCAGCCAACTCATTGTTGGGGAAGAATTCAAAGAAGAACCTTTCCTAGCAGCGATTAGCCTTAAACCTAATGACAAGAATGAGTATACCTTAAAGCGCTTGATAGTTTTACCGGAGCAACAGGAAGTTCATATGAGTTTGTCCCCAGATGACTTAGGTATACTCTTTGATCAAATAGTCCCTGAACAGTCATCTGAGGAAGGTTTGATCACTGATGAAGGACAAATAATTGCCAATGCTAGACTCTGGCTATTACCTTTAGAGGATGATACATCTTCAGATACTCCAGTGAAGCTTGAAGCGGAACCACTCCTAACTGGATTTAATGCTCGTTGGCTACCTTGAAGGTTAGCAGGTTGAAGGTTAGTAGGTTGTTCGCGAAGCGTGGCCAATAGGCCAAGGTTAGTAGGTTGAAGGTTAGCTGGTTGAAGGTTAGTAGGTTGAAGGTTAGTAGGTTGTTCGCGAAGCGTGGCCAATAGGCCAAGGTTAGTAGGTTGTAAGAAGCATTCAGCCTTCAGCGGTCAGCTGTCAGTAGATGAATAGCACTAACCTTAATTGGTAGTGCTATAACCTTAAACCTGTCGCCTTAAACCATCAAACCTTAAACCTGTAACCAAACAACCTTGAAACCAAACAACCTTCAAACCAAACAACCTTCAACCTTCAAACCAAACAACCTTCAACCTTGAAACCTTCAACCTTCAACCTTGAAACCTTCAACATTAAAACCTTCAACCTTCAACATTAAAACCTTCAACATTAAAACCTTCAACCTGTAACCTTAAAGTAAAAGACTATGGAAATTAATCAGTGTCTTCATGTTGCTGTTTTAGTTTCTGATTTGGAAAAGGCAGAGCATTTTTACGGTAATATTTTGGGATTATCTAAAGTTGATCGAGAGCTGAGATTTCCTGGTGCTTGGTACCAAGTTGGTCAATTCCAAATTCACTTGATGGTTAATCCTAATGCTAAAGTTGACCTAAAAAATCCTGAAAAATGGAGTCGTAATCCCCACATTGCCTTTAGTGTCGTAAATTTAGATGAAGCTAAGGAATCTCTACAAGCTCATGGTTACCCGATTCAATTGAGCTCGTCTGGTCGTGCGGCATTGTTTACCCAAGATCCAGATGGTAATATTATTGAGATTATTGACACTCCCCATGCCTAGAAGGCAGGGGATTCTCGGTTCAACGAGGTTACTTGCTCTCCCAGGCCGGAGCCAAGAAGAGTAGAGGCATCCTCTCCCCGAGCGTTGATAAAAGTTCCTGTGTGCCCCACAGTACTCAAGGCTCTTGTGAGAATGTTTTTCGCGGCATTATGATCGCGGTCTAACTGACACCCGCATTGACAAACATGGGTTCGAGTTGACAAAGATTTTTTCACGACCTCGCCACAACTGGAACAATTATGGCTAGTATAAGCAGGATTTACTGCAACAGTTATCCTACCAAACTTTTTACCAAAATATTCCAGCCATTCACGAAATTGATACCAACCTGCATCATTAATAGACTTGGCGAGACAGTGGTTTTTAACTAAGTTTTTTACCCTTAAGTCTTCGTAGGCGACCAGGTCGTTAGACCGGATTACGCAACGTGCCAGTCTCTTTGCATGTTCTTCACGCTGCCTACTTATCTTGAGGTGTGTCCTACCTAGTCTATTAATGGCTTTTTTACGGTTAGCAGAGCCTTTCTTTTTTCGGGAAACCCGACGTTGATAAAACTTCAGGCGCTTCTCGCCTTTTCGATAAAATCTAGGATTAGGTTCGGCATACCCATCAGAGTCGGTATAAAACTCTTTCAAACCTACATCCAGTCCAACAGTAAAGCCAGTCGCTTCTAGTTTTAAGGCTCTAGGCCACGCTGCGCGAACGGGAACGGAGTTGTCTACTTTGAGGCAGAACTGGACATAATAACCATCAGCCCTTTGGACAATCCGAACCCGTTTGATCAGCTTCTGATCGAAACGCCACAAGTCCCAGGTGCCTTTAAGTTTAAGGCTTCCGATTCCTTTCTTGTCGGTAAACTTGATTGACTTTTTGTCTGGGGATAACTTCCAACCAGACTCCTTATATTCGACCGATCGAGAGTGCTTTTTGAAGCGGGGATAACCCTTTTTGCCTGGAAGCTTTTTCTTGCAGTTATTATAAAACCGCTTGATTGCCCGTTCTACGTTTTCTACCGAGGCTTGGCAAGCATGGCTATTCAGGTCTTTAACAAAAGCGAATTCGTCTCTTATTTGGGTGTTGTAACGATAGAGTTCTTTTTTGCCTATTCCTCGATTGTCCATCCAGTACCTTAGCACTTTGTTTCGGACAAAACGAGCCGTCCTAATTGCTTCATTTATTGCCAATTTTTGAGGCTCCTTTAGGACAGCCTTGAACTCCATGACCAGCACCTTTAAATCACCTCCTTTGGTTGCTTACCTTACTTACTATTATAGTCGATAACGAGCGAGCAAAAGTTCCAGGGACAGTTAGGAAATAAATTCCCTGTGGGCTAACCCCATGGTTTGAAGTTACCGTAAGGAGAGTGGAGCCTTAATCAATAAGTTTTAACCTTTTTATGCATAGCCTGCCAACCATAAAGGCTCCACTCACAATCAGGTTTCGTCTCCGGGATGGAATCCAGGGGCTTGCGCCCTTAGATTTTTCGGTCAGATTAGTACGATTAGCACTTAGGGGTTAAAGTAGGTATGGAGAGGATATATGAAAACTATTGCCTACCTGTACAGCAATCCCCTACTTGACCCAGTGCCTGACCCAGCAGTTTGGGGTTTGGAGGTGGATCAGGTCTATCTAGATTTGGGAGGACGTCAGCAGTGGCAACAGTTAGTTGCGGATTGCCAAGCTCAACCCCCTGATTACTTGCTAATTCGTCGCCTGGAAGAACTGGGAGAGTGTTTAGCTGAAATTAGCGATCGCATTAGCCAAATTGAAACCCTTGGTGTTTGCTTGGTTGCCACAGAGCAATCTTACAATTCTGCTCAGCTAACGGATGCTACCAACTACACTACGATTCGTGCTAGTTTACTGAAGCTCTTACACGAAATCCAGCAGGAAGTCAACAGTCGCCGCCTTCGGCAAGGACATGCTCGTAATCGCCTCAAAGCCTTACCCCCACCAGGAAAAGCCCCCTATGGCTATCGGCGGGGCAAAGACCGCTATCTAATTGACCGCAGTACTGCACCAGTGGTTAAGGATTTTTTTGAACAGTTTCTGCTTTATGGTTCCTTGCGGGGTGCAGTACGGTATTTAGAGCAAAAATATGGTAAACGGATTTCCGTGACTACCGGGCGTCGTTGGCTGACAAATCCAGTCTATCGGGGAGACCTTGGCTATCAAAAAAATGGTGAGGTCATTTCCGATACCCATAGCGCCATTTTGAATCGGGAAGAAGCCGCACAGATTGACCGACTGCTCAGGCGCAACCGACAATTACCTCCTCGAACCGCCAGTGCTCCCCGTTCTTTGGCAGGGTTGGTGGTTTGTCAGGAATGCCAATCGGGGATGACCGTTGTTAGTGTTACTCAATATCGTAAAAACAAACAATATCTCTACCTACGTCCGATCAATTGTCCTCAGCATCCCAAATGTCGTGCTATTAGTTATGAACAGGTGTTGGAGCAGACCATTCAACTGATCTGTCAGGAATTACCCCGTGCTGTTGCTGCTATGAATTCTCCCAGCTTGGATGGGGTCAAGGAATCCCTTCAGGGTAAAATTACTCAAAAAAAAGATAATTTAGAGCAGCTACCTCTGTTAACCTCTAGTGGGGTGCTTGATCAAGAAACTGCTGATTTACGAGCATACAAACTACGGACAGAAATTTCCCAATTGCAGCAGCAGCTAGCTGCTTTGCCGCCAGTGAATTTAAAAGCGATCGCTCAGACAGTATCCATTCCTCAATTCTGGATTGACTTATCAGAATCAGAGCGTCGGTTTTACTTTCGGGAGTTTATTCAAAAAATTGAAATCCTGCGTCAGGTAAAGGAATGGCAGCTGCAACTTGTGTTTATTTTTTAGAAGCTATCAGCTATCAGCTATCAGCTATCAGCTATCAGCTATCAGCTATCAGCTATCAGCTATCAGCTATCAGCTATCAGCTATCAGCTATCAGCTATCAGCCATTTGCCACCGACAAATTACTCCTATTTTAACCAACGCCCTTTCGCGACGCATCCTGTAAAGTTATCCAAAGATAAATTACATTAGCTTTCACAAAGCTAGTCCTGTTCAGTTATTTTTGTAAAATTAAATACAGAAAATAGTTAAGGTTTACCCATTGTCTGGGAAGATTTTGGCTCGAAGCAGTCTCAGCTAGGGTAGACGGGAATTTTTTTACCTTGATGAGAGAACCATGAAACTTTTAGAACCAAAGACCCAAACCCCAACTTGGAACAGCTCCCCTAATCCCAACTTAGATCAATCCCAGGAACCGTTCCAACCTCAGACTTGGGTACATCTGTTAGAGCTACCTAATCCCTATAGCTTTGATGAAGCGCTACTGCTGTGCCAGGTTTCAGAAGAGCACTGGGTATCCTGGATTCCTGATCATGGTGAAGCAACCCTACATATCAGTCAATTTTTCTGAGTTTTTATTAGAAACACAGCCCTTGGAGGCAAAAGGCTTGCAGGCACAATAATCGATTAGCCACCGCTAACAGGAGGAATCAGAACCACTTCATCCCCATCTTGCAAGGGGGTATCGGGGGGAACAAACTGCAGATTGATGCCAAAGCGGGTCACTTCACGCCATTGCTCCAGTTCTGGGTGTTCACTCAGTAAACGGTCTAGCACGGCTGATACTGATGTTTGAGGGGGAAATCCTAACTGGAGTTCTGGCAAGCCATAGGTTTCTTGATAGGCAGCAAAAAGCTTGACTGTAACGGTAATTGATGGTTCAGACATAGATAAAGTAGTTATCAAGCTCCCTAATTGCTATGAATTTGCTATTTTTTTGTGTTAAATGCTGTTTTATTATCTTCTCCCTGACGAGACTCAGACCCAAAAACTTGACCAATAAGATCAAAGAAAATCCAATAATATAGATGCACCCTGAGGATCAAAGCAGTATGTACCCTAATTCAAAAGTATTGTAAAACCTAAGTGACATATTTGACTAGATTGATCAAATAGCTAGTCCAGCGGCATTCGCATCTTATTTTTGTACATGCTGGCGGGGTGAGGATTTCAGGGATCGAGTCCTACCCATGAATCAATTGATGAAATCCTTACTGGATCAGGGTTTTGCCATTTAGATGCGAATGCCGCTGCTTCCTTTAGTAAGCGCGTGATTGAGATGCTCTTACCCTGAGCTATAAACCTGGCTGACCCTAGAAGATATTCTGGTATTCGTTCCAATCCTCTGAAATAACCGTCTCCGTACCCTGATTCTGAAAGTTATGAAGATCCGGTAGACCAATATAGCTATAGTAGGACAGTTGACCGTTGGGCTTTAGAGCAAACAAAACTCCAGAACCTCCGGAAAAAACTTTACTATATTGGTTCCAACCCTTTGAAATAACCGTCTCCGCACCCTGATTCTGAAAGTTATTAAGATCCGGTAGACCAATATAGCTATAGTAGGACAGTTGACCGTTGGGCTTTAGAGCAAACAAAACTCCAGAACCTCCGGAAAAAACTTTACTATATTTGTTCCAATCCTCTGAAATAATCGTCTCCGCACCCTGATTCTGAAAGTTATTAGGATTCGGTAGACCACTATAGCTATAGTAGGACAGTTTGCCGTTGGGCTTTAGAGCAAACAAAACTCCAGAACCTCCGGAAAAAACTTTACTATATTGGTTCCAACCGTCTGAGATAACCGTCTCCGCACCCTGATTCTGAAAGTTATTAAGATCCGGTAGACCAATATAGCTATAATAGGATAGTTGACCATTGGGCTTTAGAGCAAACAAAACTCCAGAACCTCCGGAAAAAACTTTACTATATAATTGCTTCCAACCGTTTGAAATAACCGTCTCCGCACCCTGATTCTGAAAGTTATTAAGATTCGGTAGACCACTATAGCTATAGTAGGACAGTTGACCGTTGGGCTTCAAGGCATAAAGAATCTGAAAACAAGACTTACCTTGAGTCAAAACAGGGGTCAAGGTTGTTAGCCCGGTCATGGTAGCGAGTACAACCAAAAACCTTCGACGTCTGATGACACTTTTCATTTGTATAACACCTTTTCATTTGTATAAGTGTGATTCGATTCCCTCCCAACCTCTTAATAAACAGAGAAGATTTTAAATAAACACAATACTGTCATCAAAAGCTGTTTAATTTATTCCAACTTATAGGGGCATCAGCAAGGGAATTGCTAACTATCAAAATACACATGCTAAGTCATAAAGATACACATAATTTAGAATAATTTAGAATAATTTAGAATAATTTAGAATAATTTAGAATAATTTAGAATAATTTAGAATAATTTAGAATAATTTAGAATAATTTAGAATAATTTAGAATAATTTAGAATAATTTAGACCTGGCGGGGCGACAATGTCAGGGTAAGCGCATCTTGTCAACAAACTGGGGGTAGTTCTCAATAAACCCGGTATTATTGTGCTTATTGACAAGATATTTTCTACCTATAGTGTTCAAGTAAATAAATAAACACTATAGGGATGAATCAATCAATGACATGTGTTTACTCTACTCCCTAGTATTGATAAAACTATGGCGATAGAGTAATAACCCCTTAGTGGAAATTAATCTAAGAAACTGAAGATCAATTGGATTTACCGATTAGGATAGAATATTGGTATTTCTAGCTTAGTAAATGAGCAGATCCCCTCAAGCATCTACTCCCGAATCCAACGATAACCTTCCGAAAAGGGCAACTGAAGCAGCAAGGAAAGTTGCGCCTGAGAATACTGACCATCGGACAGTGGACCGCAGTAAGCTGACACCGATGATGCAGCATTTTGCTCAACTAAAAGACCAGTATTCCCATGCTGTGCTGCTCTACCGAGTTGGGGACTTCTATGAAACCTTCTTTCAGGATGCCAGGATAATTTCTGAAGCCCTGGAACTGGTCTTAACTAGCAAAGAAGCAGGTAAGGGAGTGGGACGGGTGCCAATGACAGGGGTTCCTCACCATGCTTTAGACCGCTACAGCACCATGCTAGTGGAAAAAGGCTATGCGATCGCAATTTGTGACCAAGTGGAAGATGCCTCAGTAGCAGCCAAAGAAGGACGTCAGGTGCGCCGGGAAGTCACCCGTGTTCTTACCCCCGGTACCTTGATGGAAGAGGAGATGCTCCATGCTCGTCGTAACAATTTCCTGGCAGCAGTAGTGATTGCTAAGAATCATTGGGGTTTAGCCTATGCAGATATTTCCACTGGGGAATTTCTGACTACTCAAGACCGAGAGTTAGACCTGCTGGTTCAGGAATTGATGCGCTTGCAGCCGTCGGAGGTATTAATTCCCACCAATGCTCCCGATTTGGGGAGTATGCTACGACCTGGTCAGACCTCTGAGAGTTTACCGGATTGTTTACCAAATTCATTTTGTTATGCACTCCGTCCCCAACGACACTTTACCTTGGCCGAAGCCCGACAGCGACTGTTGGAACAGTTCAGAGTGCGATCGCTTGAAGGCTTAGGGTGTGAACATCTGCCCCTTGGTGTCCGTGCTGCTGGTGGATTGTTGGAATATCTGAAAGATACCCAAAAAGAAAATTATGTAGCGTTACAGATATTACGTACCTATACCATTGCTGATTATTTAATTCTCGACCACCAGACTCGCCGCAATCTGGAAATTACTGCTACTGTCCGAGATAACACCTTTAACGGTTCCCTGCTTTGGGCTCTCGATCGAACCAGTACAGCCATGGGAGGTAGAGCATTGCGGCGCTGGCTACTACAACCATTACTAGAGATTAAGGGAATCCGGGCGCGACATGATACGATTGCCGAATTAGTGGATAATACTGGACTGCGCCAGGACTTACAGCAGCTGCTTCGGAAAATTTATGACTTGGAGCGGTTGACAGGGAAGGCAAGTTCTGGTAGAGCGAATGCTAGAGATTTAGTCGCCCTAGGGGATTCTCTCTTGAGGTTACCGGAATTAGCTGACCTAGCCGCTTATGGGTCTTCTCCCTATCTGAAAGTGATGCAGAATGTACCGCCACAATTGGAAGAGTTAGGGCACACAATCCAGGAGCATCTGGTAGAGTCACCACCGTTGCATCTGACTGAGGGGAAATTAATTCGGCCTCAGGTCAACCAGCAGTTGGATGAAATGCGTGCTCAAGCCGAGGAGGATCAACAGTGGATTGCCAATTTGGAAGTGACGGAGCGGGAAAAGACAGATATTCCCAAGCTGAAGGTAGGGTTTAATAAGACTTTTGGATATTACATTAGTGTCCCTCGTGCTAAAACAGCTCAGGTACCAGATAACTATATTCGGAAGCAGACCTTGGTTAATGAAGAGCGCTACATAACCCCAGAGCTGAAGGAAAGGGAAGCACGGATTCTGACGGCCCGGGAGGATTTGAATCGTTTAGAGTATGAAATTTTTGTAGGTTTGCGCCATGAGGTAGCGCTGGAAGCTGACAGGATTCGGGGTGTGTCTCGGGCAGTAGCAGCGTTGGATGTGTTGTGTGGATTAGCAGAGGTCGCTGTTTATCAGGGATATTGTCGTCCCGATATGGATCAAAGCCGGGAAATTCGGATTATAGATGGACGGCATCCAGTGGTAGAGCAGTCCTTGCCCAGTGGTTTGTTTGTGCCCAATTCCGCGTCTTTAGGTCAAAACAAGTTGAAGGTTGACGGGGAGTTGAAGGTTGAAGGGGAGTTGAAGCTTGAAGAGGAGTTGAAGGTTGACGGGGAGTTGAAGGTTGGAAGGTTGAAGGTTGAAGGTTATTCCGAGTTGAACGTTGAAAATTCTAACCAGCAACTAGATAACGAGCAACTAGATAACGAGCAACCTTCTAACCTTCAACCTGCAACCAACACTAACCTTCAACCTGCAACCGACACTAACCTTCAACCTGCAAACCTTCAACCTGCAACCGACACTAACCTTCAACCTTCTAACCTTCAACCTGCTAACCTTCAACCTGCTAACCTTCAACCTTCAACCGAAACGGATAATCCTGATTTGATTATTTTGACCGGACCTAACGCCAGTGGGAAGAGTTGTTATTTGCGTCAGGTGGGATTGATTCAGTTGATGGCACAGGTGGGAAGTTTTGTGCCAGCATCGGAAGCAAGTTTGGGGATTTGCGATCGCATTTTTACCAGAGTCGGTGCGGTGGATGATTTAGCAACAGGCCAGTCTACGTTTATGGTGGAAATGAACGAGACGGCGAATATTCTCAATCATGCTACCGATAAGTCTTTAGTCTTGTTGGATGAGATTGGTCGAGGCACAGCAACCTTTGATGGTCTTTCCATAGCTTGGGCGGTCGGGGAGTATCTGGCTATGGAAATTAAGGCACGGACGATTTTTGCTACCCATTATCATGAGTTGAATGAGTTAGCGTCGATTTTGCCCAATGTCGCTAATTATCAAGTGACGGTAAAAGAGTTAGCCGATGAAATCATCTTTTTGCATCAGGTACAGCCAGGAGGAGCTAACCGTTCTTATGGCATTGAGGCAGGACGTTTAGCGGGTTTACCAACCTCAGTGATTAAGCGGGCGAAGCAGGTGATGAAGCAAATTGAGAAGCACAGTAAAATTGCCCTGGGGTTGCGCAAGGGGATTGGCAAACAATTGTCAGCTAGGGACGCAACTGGCCAAAAGTTGACAGACCA
Source organism: Moorena sp. SIO4G3 (assembly GCF_010692305.1). NCBI lineage: Bacteria > Bacillati > Cyanobacteriota > Cyanophyceae > Coleofasciculales > Coleofasciculaceae > Moorena > Moorena sp. SIO4G3. The sequence goes on from NZ_JAAHIG010000035.1 coordinate 46,080, forward strand.
AGGGGTGACCATCGAACAGTTGGATATTTTTGATGACTAAGCCACCATGGTTGTGATTTGATTAACAGCGACACAATTAACACAGCTTATCAGTCAACGCGGATGGGATGGGACTTAGGAGCCGCTAAGCTAAGGCATTCCTGGCCACTGCCCTTACCCAAAAAATATCCGATTTCATAAATTTCTGAGCTAGCCCTGATTAGTAAATAGACCTTAAGCAATCAATTTGGGGAGTAGCTCAGTGACTATATATAGCGCTACGCGCAAGGCAACAGGCAATAGCTTACTAAAAAAGCTTTTGAGCTTTTAGCAATGTCCTAACTTGAATGCCTAGTGCTATACTAAATCACCTGTAGCTCTTGATAGGTATCAACCTTGAGACACTAAAGGGTCGCGATTAAAGTTTGGTGTACAAACACTTTGTAAGTCTTGGGTTTTTGCTATCTAAATAAACTACAATTCCTAGATTGCATTTGTAGCTTGATTACATCGGGTTAGACGTTGTCATACCCTTAATTTTTAGTGCTATATTTTCCTGGTATTGATAAAAATATTTTTGGTTTTAAGTGTGGAATGTTAGCTATATAATTTGTATTTTTTGATAATTTATTGGATGAGTGAGGAAACTTATGAAAGTTAAAGACGTCTATCAAGATGAACAAGGAAATTGGCATATCGACTATGGAATCGATCATATGATGGGGCTAGCCCTTAGGGTTTATTTAGGATATATAATTATCGCATGTATCATTTCGATAACCATGATTTTTTTTGGTTTAATTGGAGGTACAATAAGTGAATTAATCGAGAAAGAAGATAGCAGCACTCAACAGATAGCTCCTCAAGCAAATTACTTACCATCGTCTTCGCTAACGATTAGATAGGTCAGGAAGATGGTAAACTACTTTCCTCACTAGTGCTGATCATTCAGGGCTATTTCATTCTGATTTCGTTAGTGATATGCCTTGCTAGTATTGCACTGGGAAAGATTTGAGCCATTGCCCGAAACTCTGGCATCAACTTCTATCATCAGCATAGATTTGATCCTATGACTCAGGTTCAGCCTCTTATTGGTTCTCACCTTAATACACTCAAGGACTTGTTTAGAATCAATAGCCCTACTCCCTAAACGGATCAATTCCTGATCCGAAGTGCTCGGAAAATTATCCAGATCCAAATTCATATCCAATTGATCCGATTAATTTAATTGCACAATCTAACAAGTCTTTGATAAAAACTTAAATACTTTGACTAAAGTAATGTGTTCTTATGTTTAACTTCAAGCGTTACTGGAACAAAATAGTTCCTAAAATTACATCAACTAGCAAATTTTTTTTGCTCGCTGCTTTGAGCATTAGTGTGATTTTGATATTTTTTAGAGCACCCTCACTAGCACAGTTGCCGCCACTAAAACAATTGCCCATTGAAGAGGGTTCGGAAACACAACCTGTACCGGAAACAGGAATTGAAGAGGGTTCGGAAACACAACCTGTACCGGAAACAGGAATTGAAGAGGGTTCGGAAACACAACCTCCACTGCAAATCAGAATTAAAGAGGGTTTAGAAATACAACCTCCACCGGAAATCGGAATTGAAGAGGATGTGGAAACAGAACCTGCACCGGAAATCGGATGGGAGTTCTTAGGTAGCCGAGAACTCAATCAAGTAGAAATTAACGAAACTAAGTATAAAGGTGAGTGCCCAGGTTACAGCTGGTCCTCTCGGGAGGCTCGGTTTACTTCCAGTACTACTCCAGCAGCTCGTAAAAGACGTGTAATTGTTAGAAATATTACCAGAGGAGTGGCTAGTGACCCATATCCTTACACTGACAGAGAGTACTATGAGGGCAGATCTTCAGAAGGGACAGAGATGAGTTTTGGAAAAAGACATCATAGTAAATATTTTCATGTTTTAGACGGCGAGAATACATTTGAGTACGAGATTAAAGAACGCGATCGTGTACTTGAGTCTGGAGTGTTCACTGCTGTAATTAAAAGAAATATTAATGTCAGACAAAGAGATTCCTATCCTATTACGAAATCAGTTTGTATGAACTCAGAAGTTCCTATGTCTTTGTGTGCTGATATCAGGACTCTTACTGAGTACAAATGTGGGAGCCGCGTTATCCGAAGCTTTCTCAAGCCAAAGACCCCTGAAGTTGGTACACTTATATCCAATCAGACTCTCTACTCTGTAAAGTATTGGATCAATGATAGGATACAAAACTTGTCATCAGGAAGCGATAGAATCTATACCAATAACTTTTTAAACATAAAGTTTAAATCTTGCTCTGTAGTAACAAAGGATGGAAGCAATGCTAAAGAATGTACTATCAAAACCAGGAGTTTAGAACGAGGTAAAAGATATAAATTTACAGTCTCTGAATTAGACTATGAATCCGTTGACATAGAAGATTTTCCACGATCATAGTTTCTTATAGGGCTGCAATTCTGATAGAATTAAGTACAGCGGTTTGCAATTTATGAGCTATAAATTATTGAGGTGCGACCCGTGGATCGCACCTCTGCATCGCTACTCCCAGATCCGCTGTTCCCAGATCCGCTGTTCCCTTTGCTATAACTGATAGCTAAGAGCTAATAGCTGATAGCTTATATAATTAAAACACCAAAAATTTGCCCCCTAGCCCAACAGTGTGAAATTTTTTACCCCAGAAGTTGGTGGTATAGATACTGAAAAGGAAATAGTTTTGGTGACGAGTGTAGCTTTCGATTACTGGCTTAACTGCATCAGGTGGTAAAGGTTTACCGACAAAACAAGCTGCTTTTACCCCAAGAGGAAGGGATTTCTGTTGGCAGTAAGTATCGTGTAAGTGCCATGCCGCATGATCAAGATAAGCGTCTTTAGTTGGATTGGTGAGTGCCATAATGCTGGACACTAAAGCCAAGAAAACTGTGCTATTGATGCGCTGATACATAATTTCTTGTTATTAAATGTTGGTAATTACTTGCGTAGGGTGCGTAGGGTGCGTTAGGGGCGGACTTGCCCTTATTGTTCGCCTCGACCGCCAGCCTTGGGATAGTCCGCCCCGTAACGCACCGCCAGTGTTAGGTTGCTGCCCGGAAATTGAAACAGGCAAGATGCCCGTTCCACCAAGATTCCCGAAACAGGCAAGATGCCCATTCCACCCACCGGGTCAAACTCAGCCATAGGATGATTAGTCAAGCAGATTTGATCTAACCTCCACCGATGGGAAGCCCAGTTAAATTCCTTGGTTAAATATTTTTTCGTTACGTTGTGGGTGTATTCCGGACAATCTAAGCTCTTGATTGCTATTGCTGCTAAATCGGCTATTTTTCAAATGATTAACCAGACTTGATATAATTCTCTTTTCGCCGATATTAAGTTCCCCGTTACCTAGCTAAAATCTAAAATTTTACAATTCCAGTCCCTACGGGATTTTCACACTTTATTCACAAGCTATGATTATATTTTTTATCTATTAGCGTTATAGTAATCTGGTTATTTTTTATGAAACAATAAGTGAATTCTGTTGATTTATTTATGCAAACCAGAGAAAAATTACTAACAAGTTTATGATTAACAGTTACCCTCTATACCAAGTCGGTGGTAGTCTAGCCAGTGATGCACCTAGCTATGTAGAAAGACAAGCAGATGTCCAACTCTATAACGCCTTAAAAAGGGGTGAGTTTTGTTATGTGATGGCTCCCAGACAAATGGGCAAATCTTCTCTATCGGTGCGAATCAGACATCAGCTAGAACAAGAAGGTATAAGATGCAGTACTATTGATATGACACGCATCGGTAGCGAAACAATTACTCCAACTCAGTGGTACAAAGGAGTGGTTGCTGAGTTAGTACGAGGCTTGAAGTTATTCGGTGACTTTAATTTACAATCCTGGTGGCACGAGGAAGAGTATCTTTCACTGCTTCAGCGATTGAGTAATTTCCTGGAAGATATCCTGCTGGCCAAATTTAATACTGAACAAATTGTTATATTTATTGATGAAATTGATACTATTCTCAACTTACCTTTTCCGGTTGATGATTTTTTTGCCCTGATCCGATTCTGCTATAACCAAAGAGCAATTAATCCTGAGTATAAGCGCATTGTCTTTGCTTTGTTCGGGGTAGCTAAGCCAAGTGATTTGATGACTGGCAAAAAGCGGACACCGTTTAATATCGGGAAAGCCATAGAACTAAATGGCTTTGAATTCCATCAAGCATATCCCCTTGCCAAGGGATTAGAGCAAACAGGGGGTAACCCTAAAACAATTCTCAAGGAGATACTGGCTTGGACAGGAGGACAACCTTTTCTGACCCAAAAACTATGTCAGTTGGTAGTAGATTCAGTAAGAGTCGGGTTGACTATTGCTCCTGGTAATGAGGCATCTTGGGTAGAGAGAATCGTACACACTGGCATTATTGATCATTGGGAATCCCAGGATGAACCCGAACATTTGCGAAGCATCTCGGCTCGCCTTTTGAGTAATAAATACTATGCTGATAAATTGCTGGGACTTTATCAGCAGATTTTAGCTGGAGATGATGTACCGATGGATAACAGCGAACAGTGTAACGAATTGCTGCTATCGGGTTTGGTGGTTAATAAACAAGGATGGCTAAGGGTTAATAACCCTATATATAAAGCAATTTTTAATCCTGAATGGGTTACCAAACAACTAGAGAATCTGCGTGCGTATCCTCGAAAGTTGCCCTCTTCCAGAGTTAGTATGGCATACTGTTAGTTTAAGCGAATAAAACCCTAGCTATACCTGGATTTTGGGCTTCAGCCCCTTGGTATAACTTAAACTATAGCATTTCTGATATAGCAATCCGTGTAGGAATTGTGAGAATTTTGTTCCCTGTTCCCTGTTCCCTATTCCCTTTGGTATAGCTATGAGCTACACAGCATTTTTTACCTATTTACTCTTACCTGATACCTGGTTCATAAAACCCAGAACTTTGTACATCATGACTAGGAGAATTGCTATAATATATTAAACTCTTGCTGGGGAATAAGTTTAGTATGTCGAATAAGAATAATGAAAACAGTGGATGTGGATGCGCAAATATTCCTATTTCTCTAATCTTACTGGTTTTAGGCGGTGGTTATTGGTGGTTGAACCATCAAGGAGGTTTCGCTATTATTAGCAAATTACCTCAACATCTCCCCATAGCTATTCCTCAAAATCTCCCAATAACTATTCCTGGTTTAAATTCGAGGACCGCCGAAGCAGAACCTTCGGCTCCTACTAAGCCTCCTGTAACCACTGCACCTTCCTTACCAAATTCGTCAATTGTTAAACCTAATAATCAACCAGCTTCACCAACACCAATAACACCTCAAAAACCTCAAACACCAATTGTTAAACCTAATGATAAGCCAGCTTCCTCAACACCAATAACACCTCAAAAACCTCAAAAACCTCAAACAACTCAAAAATCTCAAACTCCTTGGGAGAAAAAAGCAATCAGAGGAATTTATATAAGTCGTTATAACGTAACTAATAATGCTAGTGAAGAGAAGATTAGAAAACAAGTTCGTCATTATCACTCTCAAGGTATTAATACGATTATTCATGGTGTATGGGGTAATGCTTGTCCTATGTACACTAGTGAAGTGATGCAAAAAACCTTTGGTTATAAAAGTTGTCCCAATCTGTTTCGCGACCGCTGGTTAACTTGGCTAATTGATGAAGCACACAAACACGGCATGGAAGTTCATGCTTACTTTGAAAAAGGTATCAAAATAGATAAAAATAGCCCGATTTTTGATTTAGCTATTGAACGCAAATGGGTTGTACCGGGCGTTGACCGCACGTATCCGGGAATCGAGCATTATATTCTTGATGTAGAAATTCCTGAAGTTGCTAATTTTTTTAGAGATATTTTAGTAGAATTTGTCCAAAAATATCCTAAAATTGATGCAGTCCAATGGGACGATTATCTGGGTTACCATGCCGAGTTGCCAGGTAAAGTAAATCGCACTAATAAGCTAACCACTTTTTCACAAGAAATGATCGGTGCTATGAAACAAGCTAACCCAAAGGTTAGTTTTGATCTTTGTCATCATAATCCTTATTGGGCTAAAAAATATTTTGCTGCTGACTGGCCAAAATGGAATGTAGATCGAGTTTTTATTCAAGCTTATAATGATAAAAATTTTACCAAAGAAGTAGATTATGCCGAAACCTATGATGGAATTGCTATTTCCGATCAACAATTCCATCGCTTGCCAGAAATAGTGGCTAACAACAAAATTAAGGGCATTTTAGTGTTTCCTAATGGTACAAATCCAGAAGAGATAGCTTCTAAGTTAAAACAATTTTCTATTAAATAGACCTAAGCCTCTAACTATAGTAGTCGAAGTAAAGGTTAAGATCATGTCAGGATAATTACCCTGTCTTGATGCAGTCGCTCATGGGGGAAACCCCCAAGACCGCGCTGCATCGCTTAATAAAAACCTCCCCAATCTCGCCATACCCCCATCTCCCTATCTCCCCATCTCCCCATCTCCCCATCTCCCCATCTCCCCACCCTCCCCACACTCCGCTTAATTATGGGTATTCAACCAGACTTGATATAAAACATATTTCTGTTCCCTATTCCCTGTTCCCTGTTCCCTGTTCCCTAGCTATACAATGCCAAAATTTTCCCCTTCAATCACTGCTTCTGCTTGTAATGCGATCGCTCTCAATTTCTCTAAGGTCTCTGGTGCAACTGACTGCCACAATCCCCGCTGATTAGCTTCGAGTAACCGTTCTGCCATATCTCGCAATGCCCATGGATTCTTTTGTTGGACAAACTCTTGCACATCTGGGTCAAATAAATACCCCTGAGCTACTCCTTGATACATATGGTCTGCGACACAATTAGCGGTAGCATCATAGGCAAACAAATAATCTACCGTTGCTGCCATTTCAAATGCTCCTTTGTAACCATGGCGCATCACTCCCTCAATCCACTTAGGATTCACGACACGAGAACGGTACACTCGGGCAATCTCTTCGTTTAGCTGTCGAACTTTGGGCTTTTCAGGGATAGAATTATCACCAAAGTAGGTTTGAGGATTTTTGCCAGTTAACCCCCGCACCGCTACGGTTAACCCCCCCTGAAACTGGTAATAATCATCTGAATCGAGTAAATCATGTTCCCGATTATCCTGATTGTGTAATACAATTTGCATTTGTTTGAGACGCTGCTCAAAGGCTTCTGGGGCTCCCTTGGGGGAAGATGAGCTGTAGGCGTAACTACTCCAATTAATGTAAGCGCGAGCTAAATCCTGCTCATCTTGCCAGTTTTGAGATTCAATCAAACCTTGTAACCCGGCACCATAGGCTCCTGGTTTTGAGCCAAAGATGCGGTAGTGCGATCGCATTTGGGCTTGGGACTGACTCAACCCTACCTGTAACCAAGAGTCTGTTTCCTGTTTCACCTGGGCTGCTAGAGGATTGTCTGATGGTGATTCATCCAGGCTTGCCACAGCAACTACTGCATTGTGAAATAGGTCGATTAAATTGGGGAAACTATCTCTAAAGAAGCCAGAGATGCGCAAGGTCACATCCACTCGGGGACGTTGTAACACAGACACTGGCAATATTTCAAAGTCTACCACCCGCCGTGAGGACCCATCCCAAATCGGTCGCACTCCCAACAAGGCCAGAGCTTCAGAAATATCATCTCCCCCCGTACGCATGGTAGATGTGCCCCATACCGAAATCCCTAGGGTTTTGGGATACTCACCATTTTCCTGGGTATAGCGCTCCACTAGCACTTCAGCTGCCTTTCTGCCCACATCCCACGCTGTTTCTGTAGGAATGGCACGGATATCAACAGAGTAAAAATTGCGACCAGTGGGCAGAACATCCGGTCGTCCTCTAGTCGGCGCACCAGATGGCCCACTCGGTACATATCTGCCATCTAATCCCCTTAACAATTGGGTGAGTTCCTGATTAGTTTGTTGTAGTGCTGGTAACAGGCGATCGCGTATCCAATCTAATTCTTGTTTTGTTGTTTTACTAATCGGTAATCGATAATCAGTAATGGCTAATGGGGAATTAGTGATGATTTGTTCTACTAATTCAGACGCTTTTTCTTCCAATACTTCAACCAAATCACCAACAGTGATTTTTTTATTATATAATTTATCTGTTACCTCTTCCCTTTCTATATTACTTATTGCGATCTCCTTAACTACTGAAAAATCGTCCGTTAGGGGGTCAAAATTCCAACCTAAATCCTGAGCCAAAGCACGAGTTAAGCCGATGCGAGTCTTTCCTGGATGACGAGCAATTGCTACTATTAAATCCTGCAATTGACGTCCTTGGGGACATTGACTAAATACATGTAATCCATCTCGAATTTGAGCTTCTTTCAATTCACAAAGATAAGCATCAATTTGATTAGTAATTTCCGATTCTCCAGCTTCGATGTCGTCTACTGCAATCCCCAAATCTTCGTGCAAATGCTCGTCAAGGATAAGTTTAACAATGCGGTCGCGAATAATTGGTAACCGAGACAAATCCAAACTCTGCGCTTCATAATACTCATCAACCAATCCCTCCAACTGTTGCAGAGGACCATAAAGTTCAGCACGAGTCATGGGAGGGGTTAAATGATCAATAATCACCCCTTGAGCGCGACGCTTTGCTTGAGCTCCCTCCCCCGGATCATTAACAATAAATGGATACAAATGAGGCATGGCTGCTAAGGCTACTTCTGGATAACAGCACTCTGACAAGGCCACACTCTTACCCGGTAACCACTCTAAATTCCCATGCTTGCCCACATGAACAATTGCTTGGGCACCAAAACACTTCCGCAACCAATAATAAAATGCTAAATATCCATCAGTGGGTTCCAAATCCGGAGCATGATAATTCAAAGCTGGGTCAAGATCATAACCCCGAGAGGGTTGAATCCCTACAAACACATTTCCCAACTGAATCCCTGAAATGGGAAATCCTGAAATCTCGGTTATCTCTCCCTTTCCATCCTTGTTGTCTTTACCGTTAAGATCAAACTCTCCCCAACGCTCACGGATTCCCTTTTGAACCCCTATCGGTAATCCTTGAAAATAGTCCCAATACTCCTGCCAACTCAACTCTTGTCGTACCAAACGTAACTGCCATCCTTCTGGATCATTGGTCACCCCAGCGGTCAACCACTCAATCAACTCATCCCCAGTTTCCGGAATCTTCTCAACCCAATACCCAGCATCCCGTAACCCTTTTAAAATCTCCACACAACTGGCCGGGGTATCTAATCCTACGCCATTGGCCAGCCTGCCATCTCGATTGGGGTAATTCGCTAAAATCAGAGCAACCTTTCTCTGATTCGGTAGGGTTTGCCGTAACTGTAGCCAATTCATGGCTAAATCTGCTACAAACTGAATGCGATCGCATACTGGTTCATAAACCACCACATCCGTTTCCAGAGCAGGATTCCACCGTTGCGCCGACTTAAAGGAAATCGCACGACTAATAATTCGCCCATCCACTTCTGGCAACGCCACATTCATGGCAGTATCCCTGGGCATCAATCCCTGAAACCCAGACTCCCACTGTTCCACCGTGCCACTACTTAAAATAACCTGCAACACAGGCACATCCAGCCGTTCCCACAACTCCAACTGATGTACCTCAGCATCCAACTTAGCCACGGAGAAACTAGTCGTATTAAGCAACACTGCGATCGCGTAGCGTGAGCAAAGCTCAATCGCACTACTAGAGCTATCGGGATTTTGGAAATAGCTAAACAATTCCCGTTGTACCTCTAGATCCCGTAAAGAAGAGACAAATACTGGTACCGGTTCCAAGCCCCGTTCTACCAAAGCCTGACATAACCCATCAATCGGTGCTGTATTTCCTGCTAAATAATGGGCACGGTAGAACAGGATACCTACTTTAAGATTGCCAGTAGGTTGTTTGGTTATCCCCGATTGCCATGGATAAACCCCAACCCGAGGCACAGGTTTTGGTGATGGTGGATTATTGGTTTGCTCCAAGCATACATCTACGACAAATTTCAGAGCGTTAGTGAAATTCTCAACACCGCCTTCTGTAAAGTAGCGCCATAATTGATTCACTATCGGAATAGTTTCTGTGGAGTGACTAGTTAAGGTAGGGTCTGGTCGGTCATCCCCTGGTAAAACCAATAACCTAGCGCCAGTTTGTTCTACTGTTTCTTTCACCACTTCTAAGCCATAAGACCAGTAGGAGCGTCCCCCCAATAATCTGATAATGATAATCCGTGCTTTGGCCAAGATATCCTCAGCATAGGTATCAATGGTTAGTTGTTGCTGCAACTGCAACAGATTAGCGACTCGCATAGCTGGGAAATCTGGGGGAAGTTGAGATACTGATGCGGCTAGGGTTTGGATATCGGTGTCAGCAGCAGTGAGGAAAATAATCGGTGCTGGGGTTTGTTCGATGAAGATAACCCCTTCAGCTTCAGGGTTCCATCCTCCCGGAGTTGCGGCGATGCGATGCATAGTTTAGTGTTCGGCTCTAACCATTCTAGATGAGTCTATATGGACTCTGGGATAGATGGCAAGGCTCAACCCAAACTACCAGGCAACTTGTTCGCACTTGTGCTCAGATTCGGTACCTCTCTGACTTTATCTAAATTGATAACTCCCATTTCCAACATTCTTGTTGGTGATGGATAATAGAATGGACCAGCACAATACATTGCTCTATTTGGATTAGAATCCTCAGAGGCAATATAGAGTTTTCCAGAATGATCCTGTAAAATCTCAGGAGGACATGTGAATGGTACACGCAGTTCTACACCAGCAAACTGTTCATTAAATGCTTTAATCAGATCATCAGAATATCCGGGAGCGAATTCGGCTGATCCTTCTTTCATTAACTGGTGGTAGTCAAACTGCTCTTGTGTTGAATAAATACTTGTTGCCCATATAGCTTGTCCGATATCATCTACTTCTGAGACACCGTAGCTCTCAATTTTGGGAGCAGGAATTCCTACCTGTACAAATGCATAATTCTCGTTACTTCCAAGCCCACTAAATCCCATCTCAATATAAAACGCCTTTGCATACCGATCCAAATCGAACCCCGTTGTTCCCTGCCATGGCATATCTCGATACACAGGTGCCCAAACAATTGCTTCTCCAGGAGATGGCCATGCAACGCGACAAAGCTCCAAGCCCATCTGCCTCATTTTGGCATCTCCAATTGCCGTATTAGCCATCATCATCCATGCTGGCAAGCAGACTTCCCCTTTTCTTCGCACACCTGCTTTGGCAGGTTGAACAACAGAGATTTTATGAGAGCTTGGCATGTATGCCGCTGCTGCTGCCATGTACTCGGCAGGTCTATATGGACTAACACGACGTCTTTCTTTTGAATCTGTCTGATAATAAGGTCCAGAAAAATCTAAGTTTATTTCATCAGTATCAGTATGGCCAATATAGGTTTTATCATTAATTAATCCATGAGCCATAGCCCAAATGAATCCAGCTAAAAGTGTCGTTCCTTTTCCACTCAAGCGAACATTTCTATGCTTTGGGAAAAACCCCTCTTCTCGTAATGCATTGATATTAATCTGTTCCAAAACCTGGCACTGATCGATAACAACATCACAATGAGGTGCAGCTGCTGTCAATGTTTTCTGATCGGGACTAACAACGATAACGCGGCCCCTGGGCAGTAAACGCTGATGGTAAGTAGCAACATGAGCAATAGTTTCCCTTTCAACAAAGGCAGGCAGCAACCAAAGTCGATTGCGATCGCCTTGATAAAGGAAATCACGCGCTGCTTCTACAATAGATTGAGCATCTGGATCGCCCAAGTCTACATTTTCTGAATTAAAGTAGAAGGCATTATTCAACTGAATATCAAGTTTTTCACGATCATCATGACTTGCATGAAAATTCGTCTCACGCAAACGCTTTCTTTCCTTAACAACAGGGCTAAATTCAGTTAAGGACTCAAGTGTATATTCCAATGGTTTTGTTTTAAGAGCTTCGTTGGCAGCATCTAGACGTTTTACTAGATATGGGATATCAATAACCTGACCATTTCTTAGATGTTCAGGCAAAAACTTAAATTCCAGATTGCTGTGTTGCAAAAAAAATTCTCCTTATCTTTTAATAATTATAGCAATTCTACCACTTGTGAGGTAAAAATGTCTGGGTTTTAGGGAGCAGGGAGCAGGGAGCAGGGAGCAGGGAGCAGGGAGCAGGGAGCAGGGAGCAGGGAGCAGGGAGCAGGGAGCAGGGAGCAGGGAGCAGGGAGCAGGGAGCAGGGAGCAGAAGATGTCTTAAGCTTTACTTCCACTGCTATATTGTTTTGTTAAGTTTTAGTAATAATAGCTAGCTTTTGATCACAATA
>NZ_JAAHIG010000350.1:0-9081 GCF_010692305.1 Moorena sp. SIO4G3
AAAGGCTCCACTCTCCTAAGGCGCGCGTCTCTGGCCTTAATCATAAAGTTTTAACCCTTTTACCCATAGCCGACCAACCATAAAGGCTGCCTTATTTTTGCGGTAACTTCTGACCCGGTTTAAAAACGCGGGGCTTTCAGCCTTGGGAGTTTCGTAAAATAGGGGTCAATTCTCGTAAGTTTACTTAGGGCGCTTTGTCCCATACTTAGAACGACCTTGACGCCGATCCTTAACTCCCGCCGTATCAAGGGTACCCCGAATAATGTGATATCGCACTCCAGGTAAGTCCTTCACACGACCGCCTCTGATCATCACGACGGAGTGTTCTTGTAGGTTATGACCAATACCGGGAATATAGGCTGTTACTTCAAATCCTGAAGTCAGACGAACCCTTGCCACCTTTCGTAAGGCGGAGTTGGGTTTTTTGGGTGTAGTTGTGAACACCCTAGTACAAACACCACGGCGCTGGGGACATTGTTTCAGCGCTGGGGACTTAGTTTTCTTCTTAGCTTTGAAGCGCTCGTTACTAATGAGCTGCTGAATGGTGGGCATGAGTTACGGCTTAATAAACATTGGTTGATTTAGCTTAATCAACTACAAACAAACCAATGCTAATTATACCAATATTAACACTCTGGTGTCAATCTGGAGCCTTGGATGGGTCTATACGAAAGGAATTACCGCAGCCGCAGCTTTCTGAAGCGTTAGGGTTATGGAAGCGAAACCCTCCTCCCATCAGGTCTTCTGAGTAATCTAGAGTTAAGCCATTGATAGTTTTTAGGCTTTCCGGGTCTACTATGACACTGATGCCATCACAGTCATAGACCTGATCCTCAGAATTGATCACTTGCTCAAAGTCAATAGTGTAGTAAAAATCAGCACACCCACCCTCGCGGACACCTAGACGTAATTTGGCATCTGGCTTTTGACGCTTGGACTGTACACGTCTAATCTCACTCGCAGCAGCTTTACTCAGTTTAATCATTAACGATACTAACTATACGCAACAACTAGCACCAGCTAATGTTACCTCAAAAAGGAATAGTCATTAATCATTAGTCATTTAATTTGCCACTGCCAAAAGGCTTTTTTGGGCATCCTAAAGACTTACAACTAATGACTAATGACTACTAACTAAATACTTAAAACTAATGACTCAATCTATTTGCCTTCTGGTTTGCTGCGGGCATAATCATCTTCAAAGCGAATAATGTCATCTTCTCCGAGGTATTCTCCATTCTGGACTTCAATTAAAACTAGGGGAATAACACCAGGATTCTCTAGTCGATGAGCATAGCCTTGAGGAACATAGGTTGATTGATTTTGATGAACAATTTCTTCTTTATCGCCACAAATAACTTTAGCTGTACCACTGACAACAATCCAGTGTTCGCTCCTATGGTAGTGCATCTGCAAACTTAAGCGATGACCCGGCTTGACTTCAATGCGCTTGATTTTGTATCCCCGTCCTTCTTCTAAGACAGTGAAAGACCCCCAAGGTCGTAGTTCGGTAGCGGCAACGCCTTCAGCTACTCGGGATGACTGTAGGGTAATGGCCGAAACTTGAGAAATTTCTTTTGACTGAACCATGGTTTTGTTCCTGAAAACGTCTAGCTAAGTGATTGTGGGAAAGTTTACTAATTGGTTACTACTTCTAGGTTAGACAAAATGAAAGAGAATTGACTATCGCAAAATCTAGCAAACTATAACTAAATTTTTCAGGCCAAATTAGTGGATTACCTGAATTTATATAAAGTCTTTACATTAGAAATAGTTATCTTGACCTAAGTTGAAGCTGAATAAACCTATAGTTAAGGGATTCGTGATTTCCAAAAATCTTAATAAATCTGATAACTTCATAATTACTTCATACTTAATACTTAATACTTAATACTTCTTAAAGTATTAGGGAACAGGTGTAAAAAAGATGCCCAGACCATTGTTAACTGGTGCTGCTGTATAGGGAGACCGATCTAGGAGTTGACCACCTAGATACAGTCCAGTTGAGCTACCCCCGTCAAGATTGAGGGCATTAATGGCTCCCAATTTCTGCATCAACTGAGCTGTTTCCCTTAATGTTGGGCCATGTCGAGTATGACTATGGTGAAAAGCAGCAATAATCAATGTGCCATTAGCTGTGGTTCCGATAGCACTGCGTGGAGCAGACTGCTGAATAAAGGCATCACTAAATTGTTCCGATTTGCCATCTAAAACAATTTTTTGATCTTGCAGTAGCAGTGGTCCACCACCGAGAATATGGGGGTAGCCATTGAAGTCAGCGGGAAACGTACTCCCCTCAATTCGCACTTGGGTACCAATACTCAGATCATTAACAGCTGTGCTGTTGGCTCTAAGGGTAACTAGATAACCATTGGGGGGGATACGAAAGGCTTGCTGACCCGCAATTCCTCCAGGCAAGAGATCGGTGACCAAGTTGTTCTGGACAACTACGATGATTTCATGATCAATTAAGGGAGTGTAGGTTGGTCCAAAGGCGCGAGTGTAGCGGGCAATGCCAGCTTTGACATAACCACTGTTGACGAATAGTACTGGCAAACGTTTCCGGTTTGAGGTAACTAAGGTTTCGCTGAGGCTGAGTCGTCCTAGTTTAACGTGACCGCGATCATTCCAAGCGATCGCTCCCCGGTTCAAAATTGGACCGGATAACCATCGACTGTCACGGCGAATTGCTCCTAAGGGCAATTGGTTGTTACGGTTGAAAAAGCCAGCATTAATTGCAGCAGATGCTTGCCACCACTGAGCAGCTTTAATTAGTGGAGCTGTTCCCACTTGCGTCGTAGCATTACTGCCAATCGGTCTGAGGCGCAAGTGGTTAGATTTGGGGTCAACCTCCAGCCACACCACTGGGAAACTAGTATCTTTGAGACTAATCAACTGCTGACGCCACTGGATGCCAGGTGCCCAGAGAATATCTTTCTTGACCATGGCATCGGGTCGCAAATCAATCACCAATCGAAACGGGTTAGGCAAGGTGAAAACTCGCAGACGTTTACCTTTGGGGAAATCCACCCGGAGCCTAGTTTGGTTTTGATGGCTTTCTAAGCGGATCACTGGTTTATCCATAGGAGCGCCCACGGAAATGGGAGCTACATCTTCAAGCTCTTGGAGCTTGGCAGCCTCTAGAGCATTAAAACCCTTGACTAGTGACGGGTCGGCTGAGGCAGCTACTGTAATCACAGCTTCAGTGGGTCGCTCATTGACTTGCCAGAAGGTTGCGCGGTCTAAATCAAGAACAATACGATTACCCCAAGGCTGACGTCCCTGGCGGATAGTCTTCACCCTGGCTGGCATGGAAGAGATATAGAGCTTATCCCCCTGAACTTGCAACTGCCAACCTGCTGTTTTGGCAAAATCGGTAATATCTAGATATCGATAAGCACCACTAACTTGGCTGGGGAAAACTACTGATGTACTTCGGGGTTTAGAAAACCACCGGATCGGTTGCTTGGTATAATCTTTACTGTTGAGCATTTCTATGCCCAAGGTTTGCATCGCTCCTACATCACTGATGCCAGTGCGCACTGAGCTTCCCACCAGCCATTGCTGCCAAGGTAAGTTGATCTGTTGACCATTTAAATACACTTGAACCCCTTGTCGGATCACCTGGGGGGGGACAGAGAAAAACTCCACCTCTAAGGTGTTATCTGCTATGGGGGGTAGCTCTTCCAATAGTTTCTTGCCCTTTAAAACTAGGATGTTCTCCTGGGTTGTTTGGGATAAACCTTGAACTAGGACAGGGGTATCTTCAGCTGCTGGGGGCAACTTGTTCAATAACTCTTTAAAGCTATTTAAGATTAGGGGTTCAATTGCTCCAACTCGCCTATTTGCCGTAGCTACGGATACTGGGAATAGAATTACGAGCAAGAGGGTAATGGCTAGCTTGGAGATATCAGTCCACACTTTTGTAGTATCAATTCTGGTCTTTGGTGTTACTCTAGTCGCCATCAAAGGGTTCCATTGAGCATTGATTGCTGGTAGTCGCCTGTTTCTTCAAAGGACTGATTTGGCTGAAAGCTATCCTTTAATAACCTAAATCAGTCAAGACAAACTATAGAGAGAGAAGGTCTAATTTCACATACTCTTCAACTAAGTTCTAGGTATTTAGGCTCTAGGCATTTAGGCTAAGGGGGTTCTAAAAAAGTATGAAGCGCTCCGGGTCAAGCACGGAGGCTCTCAACTCCCCCTGTTCGTTGGACCTAAGACCATGAGCCTAATACCTAGGCATTTAGAGAGGAGATGCTACCAGGTCTAAACTAATACTGTGATGAAGGCTAGTGTGACAAGATCAAGTCCTGTCAGTACAAAAGAGTTGTTAAGAAAGCTATTTTGAGTTTCGCTCAATGGTCTTGATCACTGCTACGGTAAATCCACCAATTTCTTCGAGAGTAAAATTTTCAGTAGGTTTATGGAGAAATTAGGTATTGCTATCCCTAACCTATTTCTTATATCATGACTATCCACCTATATATGTAAGTTTATAGGATTTATGCCAGCGTCATGGAACCCTGGTCACTTTGGTCATCAGCTAGGTGGTTAGTTGCATGCCATTGTTGAAGCACGCTTACGTGTTGCTACTGGTAAAACCTGTAATGGTTAACTACATCCGTTGCTCTGTGTCGGAGGATGTAGCTTTTTTGTCAGCAGCTGACCAGATTTCATTGGATACTCAGGATAGGAGTTTCTAAGGGAAAAAAGCTTGATAGATTGTTTAACCCAGGGAATCGGGATTAGACCCAACCAACTTCTGGCTCACCATTGATGGTAAATCATTGTTGATTTTTCCAGCCTAGTAGCAGTCTATAGGTCACTGCTACTAGGTTAATAGTCCTCAATCTGTAATGAAAGCATCACTAAACACCGTGAATAATAATTGGATGAATAATATCGATAACCAGAAAAACCAGGAAGATCTACAACAGTATCACACAAGGATACCCTATCCAGGTCAACGTTGGTTGGTGGAGGAACGAGATGCCTGTGGGGTTGGCTTTATTGCGTCTGGCCAGGGTATAGCTACCCATAAATTGATTGAACAAGCTCTAGTGGCACTGGGTTGTCTAGAACACCGGGGGGGGTGTAGTGCTGACCAAGATTCAGGGGATGGTGCAGGCTTATTGACTGCTATTCCCTGGAAACTGTTGCAAAAATGGCTCACCGAACAAGGAATTGACCAGCCTCCTACGGAGCAGTTGGGAGTTGGGATGGTATTCTTGCCTCAGGATGAGACGTTGGTTAGGCAAGGTAAGTCAATTGTTGAGGAAGTCCTTGCTCAAGAAGGCTTAAAGGTATTAGGCTGGCGTGTGGTACCAGTACGTTCCGAGATCCTGGGTATCCAAGCGAAAGCCAATCAACCCCATATGGAACAGTTGATCGTAGCCTCTGAAGGGGAGATAGGAGATGAACTGGAGCGTTTGCTGTTTAAAACTCGCTGTCGCATTGCTAAGGCACTAAAATCTCAGAGTACTATCCGAGTACCTGAGGATTGGTATTTTTGCTCCTTTTCCAGTCGCACGATTGTCTACAAAGGCATGGTGCGCTCAGAGGTACTTGGAGAGTTTTATTTAGACTTAAAAAATCCTGATTACCAGAGTGGGTTTGCTGTCTATCATCGACGCTTTAGCACCAATACTATGCCCAAGTGGCCCCTTGCTCAACCGATGCGGTTGTTGGGACATAATGGTGAGATTAACACTCTGTTGGGTAATGTCAACTGGATGATAGCCCGGGAGGCTGACTTGGCTCATCCAGTTTGGGAAAAAGGGTTGAAGGTTAAAGGTTCTCAAACTAACCTTAAACCAAATAACTCCTTAGATGAGATCAAGCCTATTATCAATCCAGAAAACAGTGACTCAGCCATCCTAGATAATGTATTTGAATTACTGGTGCAATCTGGACGCAGTCCTCTGACCGGATTAATGATCATGGTGCCGGAGGCTTACCAAAATCAGCCGGATTTGGATAACTATCCGGAAATTGTTGATTTTTATGAATACTACAGTGGAATTCAGGAAGCTTGGGATGGTCCAGCGCTATTAGTATTCAGTGATGGGAAAACAGTGGGAGCCAGCCTAGACCGAAATGGATTACGACCGGCTCGTTATAGCATTACCCGGGATGGCTATGTGGTGGTGGCATCAGAAGTGGGGGTAGTGGACTTGCCAGAATCCGAGATTGTGGAAAAGGGCAGACTTGGACCAGGGCAAATGATTGCTGTTGACCTGGAAAGCAACGAAATTCTAAAAAACTGGGATATCAAGCAACGGGTGGCAGCTCAGCAACCCTATGGTCAATGGCTGAAGCAGTACCGTGTAAAATTGGAACCCCAACCCTTTACTGAGGCTCCTGAACAAGAGGCGGCTGAGTTACTGCGTCAGCAGACCGCTTTTGGCTACACTGCTGAGGATTTGGAAATGATCATCCAGCCGATGAGCACCCAGGGGAAAGAACCTACTTTCTGTATGGGAGATGATATTCCCTTGGCGGTACTCTCCAATAAGCCTCGGCTTCTCTATGACTATTTCAAACAACGGTTTGCCCAGGTCACTAACCCACCCATTGATCCTCTACGGGAAAGTTTGGTGATGTCGTTGAGTGTAGAGCTGGGTGAGCGAGGGAATATATTAGAAGCTAAGCCGGAGTACGCCCAGTTGTTAAAGCTGGAAACCCCAGTACTCAATGAGGCGGAGTTGGCAGCGGTGAAAGCCTCAGGGTTTGAGACAGCTGAACTGTCTACTTTATTTGAAATTGCTACTGGTCCGGGGGGGCTAGAAGTAGCTGTGAATCATTTGTGTGACCAAGCCGCTGAGTCGGTAAGGGCTGGCAAAACGATTCTGATTTTGAGTGATAAAACGGCTGGAGGGCTTTCTGAAAACTACACCTATATTCCACCGATGTTCGCTGTAGGTGCGGTTCACCACCACCTGATCTCTCAAGGATTAAGGATGAAGGCATCGATTATTGTGGAAACGGCTCAATGTTGGAGTACTCATCACTATGCTTGCTTAATCGGTTATGGTGCATCAGCAGTTTGTCCGTATTTGACTTGGGAATCGGTGCGGAATTGGTGGGCTAATCCTAAAACTCAAAAATTGATGGCCCAGGGGAAACTGGAAAGCCTAACCATAGACCAAGCTCAGAAAAATTATCGCAAGGCGGTAGAAGCAGGTTTATTGAAAATCCTATCTAAGATGGGAATTTCCCTATTATCGTCTTACCATGGCGCTCAGATTTTTGAAGGAATTGGCATTGGTGGGGATTTATTGGCACTAGCGTTTAAGGGAACTACATCCCGGCTGGGAGGTGTGAGTATTGCTGATTTAGCTCAGGAAGTGATGGAGTTTCACAAGCGGGCTTTCCCCCTGACAGCTAAGAAACTGGAAAACTTTGGCTTTATCAATTACCGTCCTCGGGGCGAGTATCACATGAACAGCCCTGCAATGGCTAAAGCCCTACACAAGGCGGTTTCTTCCTTCGTCCGTGACCAATCCTCTAACAATGGCAACGGTAAAAATCACAAAGAGTTGGACGTTAGCAAGTTGCAGGTTAAACCTTCAAGCCTTGACGCTAACAAAGAAGCTTACGACCACTACGATGTGTATCGGAAACTGTTGGAAGAGCGTCCAGCAACTGCACTACGAGATTTGTTGGACTTTAACAGCGACCAACCTACTATTCCGATTGAGGAAGTAGAACCTGTTGAGGAAATTGTCAAGCGTTTCTGTACCGGCGCAATGTCCCTAGGCTCTCTATCCCGAGAAGCTCACGAAACTCTAGCTATTGCGATGAACCGGATTGGCGGTAAATCCAACAGTGGTGAAGGGGGAGAAGACCCAGTGCGCTTCACTATTCTGAATGATGTGGATCAGACTGGTCATTCTCAGACTCTACCTCACTTAAAGGGATTACGTAATGGCGATGTTGCTTCTTCTGCGGTTAAACAAGTAGCATCTGGTCGTTTTGGAGTAACACCAGAGTACCTGATGAGTGGGAAGCAGTTAGAAATTAAGATTGCTCAAGGTGCTAAGCCAGGGGAAGGGGGTCAGTTACCGGGTAAGAAGGTCAGTCCCTACATTGCTAAGCTGCGGCGTTCCAAGCCAGGGGTAACTCTAATTTCCCCACCACCCCATCATGATATCTATTCAATTGAAGACCTAGCTCAGCTGATTTTTGATTTGCATCAGATTAACCCTCAAGCTAAGGTATCTGTAAAGTTGGTGGCAGAAATTGGCATTGGAACTGTTGCGGCTGGGGTAGCTAAAGCTAATGCGGATGTAATCCAAATTTCTGGTCATGATGGAGGTACTGGAGCATCTCCCCTGAGTTCGATTAAGCACGCTGGAGTGCCTTGGGAACTGGGAATCACTGAAGTACATCGGATCTTGATGGAAAACCAACTACGCGATCGCGTTTTGTTGCGGGTAGATGGTGGCTTAAAAACTGGTTGGGACGTACTGATGGCTGCCTTGATGGGAGGAGAAGAGTACGGTTTCGGTTCGGTATCGATGATTGCTGAAGGTTGCATTATGGCACGGATTTGCCATACCAATCAATGTCCAGTAGGGGTTGCTACTCAGCAAGAACGCCTGCGCCAGCGCTTTACTGGGGTTCCAGGCCACGTGGTCAACTTCTTCTACTTTGTGGCATCAGAAGTGCGATCGCTTCTTGCCAAACTAGGTTACCGTTCTTTAAAGGATATCATTGGTCGGGCTGATCTACTCAAAGTTCGGGAGGGCCTTGAGTTGACTAAGACATCTATGTTGAATCTAGATTGTCTGACTCAGCTGCCTGATACTCGCACAGACCGCAGTTGGCTCAACCATAAGGATGTGCACAGCAACGGACCAGTGCTAGATGATCAACTGCTGGCTGACGCTGACCTGACGAATGCGATTCAAAACCATGGGTCTGTGACTAAAGATGTTGAGATTGTAAACACTGACCGTACTGTAGGGGCTCGAATTGCTGGGGTAATTGCCAAGCAGTATGGTAACAGTGGTTTCGATGGACACATTACTCTCAACTTCAAGGGAGCTGCGGGTCAAAGCTTTGGTGCCTAGATCC
>NZ_JAAHIG010000351.1:0-8974 GCF_010692305.1 Moorena sp. SIO4G3
TTAGGTTAGGGATAGAAGTTTTGGATTTTAGGGAATAGGGAATAGGGAATAGGGAATAGGGAATAGGGAATAGGGAATAGGGAATAGGGAAAAAATTAGGTGTAGCTCATAAATCTAATAACCGTTATCTAGTAATTGGTTTAAGCACTGGGTTTATTATATTATAATATCTCCAGATAATTACCCTTAATAAAAATATTACCATCTCCCTATCTCCCTATCTCCCTATCTCCCTATCTCCCTATCTCCCTATCTCCCTATCTCCCAGCGCCAGGGATTCTTACGGAGATAGGCTTGGTAGTTGTATGTGTGTTTTTTTTACTTTATCGCTTTTTTTTATCAGGTCATTTTAAGGGATAATATCAGGTGATATAGTCTAAGTTGAGACTGAAATTAAGTCTTTATATTTACAGTTTTAGCTAATTAATTAAGCTTGATTTACCAGCATTATTGCCAGCAATTTTTTAGTTGGTAACTTGACGGGATTATTCAGCCAAAAGAGGTAGAATTGCTTTACTCATCAATGGCTACTTTAAATTTTAGGCTTTTGTCAACCCCTCTACCTAAATCCTTACACTATATTTATCTACAATCAAGATTTATTGGCTTGACAAGATATTGATTTATTGTGCTTCTCTATCCAGATAATCTTTAATTAAAGAATTAAAGATTCTGTAAAACTATATTTTTTTTGCGGTAGATATCCGAAATCCAGCTATCTTAAAATTAGCAACTAGCAGTAATTTTTAATCTTGACTATGGGGTAAATACGGAATAAATTATGTAGCCAAAAGAAATACGTCATCACTCGTATAGCCCGTTTGAAAAATTATTTACTGGCGATAAATGAAGGACTTACGTGAAGACTTACTTTAGACGAAAACCTGTGAATATTGGGGATAACTAAAGTAAATTACCGGCCTTTACCAAACCATGTAGCTACTTTCCAAACACCTTCTTAGAACAGATAAAGTATTTTACTGCATCTACCACATTAGCGGTTGGGATGCAATCTTAACCTAAGTACTAACCTTATGAAAAATCATTTATCTAACTTGGAAGTGGTTAGAAACTTCAAGCCTCGTAAGCTTGGTTTAGCAATAACCACTTTCGCTGCCCTAGGATTTTCCATGTCTGTGCCTGCTGCTGCAGGAGAATTTCGTACCATTGACGGATTTGGCAACAACCCCAATGATCCGACATTGGGTCAAGCGGAAACACCACTGCTTCGGCTGTTGACTCCTGCTTACGAGGATGGCTTCAACGCACCAAGAACAACGGGTAGCACCGGCAATATTCTGCCTAACCCTCGTGACATTAGTAATACAATTGTTCCCCAGAAGGAATTAGTACCTAATTTCCTCAACGCCAGCGACTGGATCTGGCAGTGGGGGCAGTTCATAGATCACGACTTGGATCTGAATGAGGGAGGATTAGATCGGCCACGAGAAGATTTCACCCCCATCCCAATTAACCCTATTGACATTGCTACTGGTCTTCCGGATCCACTCGCGCCATCTATACCCTTGATCAGGGTTCCTGCAGCTCCAGGCACTGGCACTGGACCTGGCAATCCGCGCCAGCAGATCAACCAGCTGACTTCTTTTATTGATGGTTCACAGGTCTACGGATCTGATCCAGTGCGGGCGGAATTTTTGCGTACTAATGATGGTAGTGGAAAGCTCAAGAGCCAAAGTATCAATGGCCAAGAGTTACTACCTTTTAACACTGGCGGATTTCCTAATGCCAACACTACTCCCCCTATATCATCAGAAGAGTTGTTCATCGCTGGCGATGTTCGTGCCAATGAACAAATTGGCTTAACCGCAGTTCACACTTTGTTCGTACGGGAGCACAATCGTCTGGCTGAAGAACTTGCTGAAAAAATTGACGCTGGCGACCTGGTCATTTTGGAGAAGTTACATAAGTCAGGACTTGATAAGGGCGACTTTATTTACGAATCAGTTCGTAAGGTCGTCGGTGCTCAGATTCAAGTAATCACATACAATGAGTTCCTACCGCTGATCATGGGGGATAGCCTTTTGGAGGATTACTCTGGCTACGATCCAACCGTTGACCCACGTATCAGTGTGGAATTTGCCAATGCTAACTTCCGCGTTGGCCACACTCTTCTCTCCCCAGAGCTTCAGCGCATTAACAATGACGGCACTTCCCCCGGAAGTATCTCCCTTGCCGATGCCTTTTTCACTCCCCAAGAGGTGATTGATAATGGCGTCGATTCACTGTTTTTGGGTTTAGCTTCCCAGGTGGCTCAAGAGGTTGACAATCAGATAGTGGACGAGGTGCGGAACTTCCTTGCCCCGATTGCCACCGGTGGCTTTGACCTTGCTTCAATCAATATTGCGCGGGCAAGGGAAGTTGGCCTTCCCGGCTACAATCAGGCTCGTGTGGAACTCGGTCTGGATCCGGTCACTGCCTTCTTGACCACCGATACCGAACTTGGGATTACTTCTAACCCAGAAGTAGCAGCTCTATTTGAAAAAATCTACGAGTCTGTAGAGGATGTGGATTTCTGGATTGGAGGAATATCTGAAGACTCCTTCAACGGTGGTTTGGTCGGTGAACTATTCAATACGGTCATCTCAGACCAGTTCACGCGGACACGAGATGGTGACCGATTCTTTTTCCTCAACGATCTCGATCATCTGCTCGCCTTGGCTCCAGATCTAGAAAGCACTCGCCTCTCGGACATTATTCGCCGGAACTCAACGATTACCAAAATCCAGGATAATGCTTTTGTTGTCCCAGAAGATGTGCCGGAACCTAGCAGCATTTTTGGTTTAGTTACACTCCTAGGTTTAGCAGCTATAGCGCAGCGCTATAACTTTCCACCAAAGCCATAACCCTGTACAATAATCCCATCGGTTCTATCGGTTTATATAAGTAATCATCCACTACCGCCATCATCTCTTGTTGCTCTACCTTTGGCACAGTCGGAATTGTTAAAGCCAGAATTTTTACCCTACCGGTTGTGGAGGATTGACGCAGCCATTGAGTCATTTCGTAACCCTCCCTGGTCGGTAACTGCCAATCAATAATAATCGTCTGGGGCTTAAGCAATGCAATTTGTTTGATGGCAGTGGAAGCATCAATCAACCAAATTACTTTATAGCCTGCTGCGGTCAAAATTTCGCAAATTAGGGTAGCAATCTCTTCTTGGTTTTCCACTAAGGCCACAGTGCCTTGAGCTTTGAGAGTTAGGTTGGACTTTGGCAGGGCTTTTTCTGAAGTAACTGGTGCCATGGGTTGAGTGGGTAACCAAACTGTAAAACAAGACCCCTCTCCCACTACCGATTCCACCTCAATTTTGCCCCTATGGAGTTCGATTAGCTGTTTGGTTAAGGCTAACCCCAAGCCAGTTCCTTCATACTTGCGACGGTAGGGCGTTTCTAGCTGCTGAAACTTTTGAAACAGTAATGGTAACTGGTCTTGGGCAATACCAATGCCTGTATCTTCCACTTGAAACACTACTAACTGATTTTCTGGCCAGACCCGTAGGATTACTTTACCCCCCTCTGGGGTAAATTTAATCCCATTACTTAAAAGGTTAAACAAAATCTGTGTAACCCGCCGTTGGTCTGCAGAAAAACAGTCCCTTTCTGGTGGCACTCGCCAATCTAGCTGTAGAGTCACCTGCTGTTGGTAGGCTTGTTCGTTTAGGCTACTCAACACCTGATTGGCTAGCTTACTTAAGGAAAATTTGCTGATAGTCAGGACTAACTTTCCTGCTTCAACCTGAGACAAATCCAGAATATCGTTGATCAGTTCTAGCAGGTGTTGCCCATTGTCCTGGATAGTTTTTAAATAGCGCTGTTGCTTTTCGACAGGTAATCTGTGGGAACTGTCCTGACCAAAACACCAGCGCAAGAGTGTAGCTGCCATCCCAATTACGCAGGTTAGAGGGGTGCGCAATTCATGACTCATGGTAGCTAGAAACTCACTCTTAGCAAGATTGGCTGCTTGAGCAGCTTGCAAAGCATCCCGGAGTGCTTGGGTGCGCTCAATTACCCGTTGTTCAAGGGTGTTGTTTTGCTGCTGCACTTGGGAGTATAACTTCGCTTGATAGATGGCAACGGCTAGGTGTTCAGCAATTGCCTGGAGAAAGTTTTTTTCACTGTCCTGCCATCGCCTTGGCTCCAAACACTGATGGGCAATTAGTAGTCCCCACAGGTTGTTTTCGACAATAATTGGTGCGACTAACTTGGCTCGTACTTGATGTCGATGCAACAGTTTAAGTAAGCAATTATGGGTATTATAGCTCTTATCAACATCATCAACAGCAACCGTTGACCCTCGCTGATATTTATGTGTAGAGTTCGGTACATGGGTTAAACATTCCTCCTGCTCAATCACATTCAGCACTGATGGGATACCATCGGAGGCTTTAGCTTCGTAGGTAATACAACCCCAGCCTAATTCAGTGGCAGCAGCAGGTGCTGGCTCTAGTGCTGTGGGACTAGAGCTGTAAGGAAAGTCAAATTGATAGATGACTAATCGGTCTACTTCTAAAAAGTGTCGTACCCGTTCAACTGCTGTGGTCAGGATCAGCGGTAACTCTTGGCTTTGACGGATTTGACTGGTCACCTGATTGAGCAATCGCTCTTGCTCAACCTGCTGGTGCAGTGCTTCTGCTACGGGTTGACAAATGGACGCATAGGGATAATCTGGCTCTGCTAATGGTGGAACATCGGTGCTGTAGTCACACAGAATATCGATTAATGATAGGGTAAATTCGCTCTGGATAGCTGGATTATTGGGTTTGAGGGAGGCTTGAGCCCTATTGATTAGGTTGAGAATATCCTCAGAGGTGTCAACTTCTAATGGTGAGGTTAGGTAGGAGTCTTTGAGATGGGTAAGAAAGTTTGCGATCGCGTCCGGAGCGAAGGTCAATCCCACTTGGTACAGTCTCATCAGAGAGTCATACCCAGTTAAGGTCTCCGGTTGGGCTTCCCCCCACAGTAGACAACTGAACTGTTCTGATCCGATCAGGGTAAACCTCTGGCTCTGAGCCTCAGTACTCACCCTCTGATTTCCCAAAATATCAGACTTTAGGAGTATTGCCTCTTCCCCCAAGCTTGACTTCATCTCGTCTAATCGCTGATCCAGACGTTCAAACACAGCCAAGGGCAAAATTCTGAGGAATTTTGGATTACTAAATAATTTGGTAGGTGGAATTAAGGATAACACCTGCTGCCTGGTGGGCTAACTTGCCTGAATGGTGTGAATAGTAGCTTCTTTGATGGTAGTTGATTTTTGTCCACCTGCTTATACGTATTTCCCTAGTTTACCACATTTTAGCTTTGCGTGCAGCGTGGTAAGCGTGGTAAGCGTGGTAAATATTATAAAAATTGTAAATATGGTAAGTGTGGTTAACACGCCCAGGGAGAGGGTAGAAGTAATTGGTTTCGTTGGTTAATCAAGTACCAAACTAGATGGCGATGTTCCGTTCGCGCAGCGTCTGGCACTGCCAGTAAGGAACCGCTTCGCGAACGCACTAATTTTTTAGTAATGTTTAACATCGGTAATAAGGAGTAAAACTAAAATACAATAGATAAATAGATCAGATTAAAAGTGATCAGACATGACACCAGAAGAAAGATTAACTCAAGTAGAGAACTTGTTAGAGACAGCAGCACGATACATTAATCATCACTCTCAGAATATCGAGCAAAATCAAGCAGACATCACTCAATTACGAGTTTCCCTCAATGAGACCTTAAGATTGTTTTCAGATTTGGCTACCTATCAACGTCAAAGTCAAGAGGAGATTCGCCAAAATCAAGAAGAAATACGACGGATTTGGGAATATTTATTAAATCAAAGCGGTAATGGACGCTCCGGGAATTAAACCTCTAATGCTTGGGATCTGATCCCCAATAATTTCACCTGACTGTAACTGATCAATAATCGGCTGGACATCAGAGCGGATAGTACGATACCGTTTGGCTAGATTGCCTAGGCTTCTCTTCAACTCAGGTGTAACCGTGATTTGGATTTTGGCTGGTTGATTCTGCATCAATCCCATCCCACAGCTGTGAAACAGGAAGTGTATTCATGCGTCATGGCTTCTTGCCATCCCTGACGAAAGCTTTCTTCTGCCGTATTCTGTGTAACACTCTCACGAAACAGACGAACTATCTGCAACAAATTGGGTAAGTATTCTTGGGGAGTTTGCTGTATTTCTTCAATCACTTGTTCCAGTATTTCTGTAGTAGTAGCGTTATCAGCTACAAAATTTTTGTCTGTCATTATCCTACCTTAAAGTTAGCAATACTCTGATTACTATAGCAGTTATCAATTGGGTTAGGTACTTTCTTTATCGGGAGTAGGGAGTAGGGAGTAGGGAGTAGGGAGTAGGGAGTAGGGAGTAGGGCGAAGAGTGTGGGGCGGAGAGAATTGTTATATTGGTTTAATAGCGCACTAAACTAGAATGCGATGCTCCTTGGCCTTGGCCTATTGGCCACGCTACGCGAATGGGCCACGCTACGCGAATGGAGCCGCTACGCGAAGGCACTAATTTTTGATAAATGTTTAACATCATAAATAATGATAAAAAATCGAATATAATAGATAAATATATAAAATTAAAAGTGTTCAGACATGACACCAGAAGAAAGATTAACTCAAGTAGAGAACTTGTTAGAGACAGCAGCACGATACATTAATCGCCATAGTCAGACTATCGAGCAAAATCAAGCAGAAATTACTCAATTACGAGTTTCCCTCAATGAGACCTTAAAATTGTTTTCCGAGTTAGCCACCTATCAACGTCAAAATCAAGAGGAAATACGACGGATTTGGGAATATTTATTAAAAAAGCGGGGACGTTCCGGGAATTAAACCTATTAACATTCATCAGACATGACACCAGAAGAAAGATTAACTCAAGTAGAGAACTTGTTAGAGACAGCAGCACGATACATTAATCGTCACTCTCAGACCATCGAGCAAAATCAAGCAGAAATTACTCAATTACGAGTTTCTCTGAATGAGACCTTAAAATTGTTTTCGGATTTGGCAACCTATCAACGTCAAAGTCAAGAGGAAATTCGTCAAAGTCAAGCAGAGATTCGCCAAAATCAAGAGGAAATACGACGGATTTGGGAATATTTATTAAATCAAAGCGGTAATGAATGAAACGGGCAAGATGCCCGTTCCACGGAGGGAATTAAACCTCTAGCGGTTTGGGAGTGTAAACAGAAAATTGATGGATAAAGGGCACCATCCCCCTGTCGTGATTGGCCTTTGGGCCACGCTACGCGATGCTCGGTACGAGCCGCTACGCGAACAGAAAAAGTGAATTTTTCTTGCATTCGAGAGCAATAGTGTGATCACCTAGATAGAATTTAGACTGACAAAGTGAAAAATGTGCTGGCTACTCGACCTGGGTAGCCGGAAAAAGTCAATCAGGGAATCTCTATCTCATTTCTTTGTTGACGTTCGAGTAGAAACCTCGATGATAAACAATAGCTGTTCTGTGCTTGATTCCCAAACCAATCTACAACCAATGGCTACTACTGGTGATTTGGACATCACCAATGGCCCGATTAACATCGATTTTGATGACCAAAGACCCTGAGGGCGCAACGCCCCACCGATTCTATCCCGGAGACGAAACCTGATTGTGAGTGGAGCCTTTATGGTTGGCAGGCTATGCATAAAAAGGTTAAAACTTATTGATTAAGGCTCCACTCTCCTTACGGTAACTTCAAACCATGGGGTTAGCCCGAACAGGAATTTATTCCCTAACTGCCCGGAAATTTTAGTCCTAAGATATCGACTATAATAGAAAGCAATGCATCAATACCAAGGAGGTGAAATAAGCGTGTTGGTTATGGAATTCAAGGCTGTCCTTAAAGAGCCTCAAAAGTTGGCAATAAATGAAGCCATTAGAACGGCTCGTTTTGTCCGTAACAAGGTACTTCGGTATTGGATGGACAATCGTGGAACAGGGAAGAAAGAACTCTATCGATACAACACTCAACTAAGGGAAGAGTTTGAATTTGTTAAAGACCTCAATAGTCATGCTTGCCAAGCCTCTGTTGAGAACGTAGAACGTGCTATCAAACGTTTCTTCGATAACTGCAAAAATAAAATTCCTGGAAAGAAGGGTTATCCTCGTTTCAAGAAACATTCTAGATCAGTGGAGTATAAGCAATCTGGATGGAAGTTATCCCCAGATAATAAGTCCATAAAATTCACCGACAAGAAGGGTATCGGAAAAGTCAAGCTCAAGGGTACCTGGGACTTGTGGAGATTCGAACAAAAATTAATCAAGCGAGTTCGGATTGTCCAAAAAGCCGATGGTTACTATGTCCAGTTTTGCGTCAAAGTAGACAATTCAGAACAATTAGAAGCCACTGGCTTTACTGTTGGATTGGACGTAGGCTTGAAGGAGTTTTATACCGACTCTGACGGATACTCTGAACCTAATCCCAGGTTTTACAAAAAAGGTGAAAAGCGCGCCATATTTTATCAACGTCGAGTTTCTCGAAAAAAGAAAGGCTCTGCTAACCGTAAAAAAGCAATTAATAGACTAGGTAGGACACACCTTAAAATAAGTAGACAACGTGAAGAGCACGCCAAGAGACTGGTTAGAAGTTACCGTAAGATAATGGAGCCTTTTTGGTTTGTAGGTTATGCATAAAAGGGTTAAAACTGTTGTTATAAAGGCTCCATTATCTAAGGTTTCGTCTCCGGCGCGCTGCGTAATCCGGTCTAACGACCTGGTCGCCTACGTTCGCGCAGCGTGCCGTTCGCGAAGCGTGGCCTACGGCCAAGGCAAGATTTAAGAGTTAAAAACCTGGTTAAAAACCACTGTTTAGCTAGGGCGTGTCATCAAATAGGAATCAATCTAGTTTAGAATCGATAAATGTAGAGAGTTGAGTCAATTAGGATCCGTGCTATCATGACACGTCGCTATGCCTTGCGGGATGACCAGTGGGAACGAATC
>NZ_JAAHIG010000352.1:0-8949 GCF_010692305.1 Moorena sp. SIO4G3
CACAAGAGCGAGATACTATATGATGCCCGCCCCGTAACGCACCACCGTGTCAAACAGCAAAAATGAGATGCACCCAGTAGGGAGTAGGGAGTAGCGATGCAGCGCGGTCTTGGGGGTCTCCCCCATGAGCGACTGCATCAAGACGGGAGTAGGGAGTAGCCAATATGGCATCAAAAACTTTGACAATTTAATTTATTTAGAATTGCTATATATATCCTATAAAGTAAAAAATGATCCCCCATTATCCCCCTTAATAAGGGGGACTTTGAGGTTGAGAAGCGTACCTCATAACTGCGATAAACGCTATAAACACAATACATTGAGGAAAATTTTGAATTTTGAATTTTGAATTTTGAATTAACTAACGACTTTAGTTCAATATAGCTAAATACTCAGAAACTGCTCGTTCAGTAGAAAAGTACCTTGCCCGCTCCATTAATTTATCCTGAGTTAATGGAGATTTAAGTACTTGTAACATAGCTAATGATAAAGCCGCTGAATCCCCGACTGGGACTAAAATGCCATATTGTCCTGCTGATAAAATTTCCGCTGGACCACTAGGACAATCTGTAGCAATTACTTGGCAACCACATGCCATTGCTTCAATTAACACAGTTGGTAACCCTTCCCAGCGAGAAGACAAAACCAATGCATTTGCCTTACTCATGTACGCATAAGGATTCTCCACAAAACCTGGCATAGAAACATCCTCTGCAATTCCTAGCCTGTTAATGGTTGCCTCTAATTCGCCTCGGGATTCCCCTTCACCTAAAATCACCAGACGAGCGATCATTTTTTTTCTTAAACGTGCAAACCCTTGGATTAGAGTCAAGAAATCTTTTTGAGGTGATAATCTACCAACAGCCAAAAAGACAGGAGGAGCGTCTTTGCGAAACCAAGGATGGCTCACAGGCATTTTTGATTTGGCGATTAGCTGATGATTAACCACTGGATTGTAAATTTCTCTGACTTTTCCTTGGTCAAAACCAAGTTGACACTCCAAATCCCGTGCTACTGCTTGAGAAACTCCGACAATTTCATCAGCACGAGGGTAAAACCATTTCATCAGTGGTGGCACCAATTTAGCTCGCATTAACTGAGACTTAGAAGCTGACAAAGTGTTGTGTTCCACCAACACTAATCGAGTCTTGGTACGAGCTAACTCCTTGGCTGCTACAGCAATGACGTTAGCATGAGCCAGATGAGACACTAGGGCACAAGGTCTGTTTTGTTGTAAGTAACGTGACAAGGGTTGAATTGCTTTCACAACTCGTCCGGCTGCCAAGTTAACTAGACGCACCTCCTTAGGCACTTGGCTTAGATAGGGTCCGTCAGCACTGGCAAGAACTAGATCCAACTGGACATCTTGTTCCAACATCCCTTTGAGCAAGTTAACTGTTACCCGTTCTGCGCCACCGTCATAGAGAGCAGGTAGAAAAAAAGCGATATGCTTTATATCCATCATTCTTTTATAGATTATACTTTATAGCAGTTTTCAATTAATCCCTGTTACATCTGCTGTCAGTGATTCATAAAGCTGACTGGTGACTGGTGACTGGTGACTGGTGACTGCTGACTGCTGACTTATAACGTCACTAAATAAAGTTTCCCAGCGTTCTATTATTGTTGCTAAACCAAATTTTTCTGTAATTTTTGGAGCATAAGATGCTAGACGTTTACGCTCTTCCTGATTGGATATTAAACGATCCATTGCTGTAGCTAACGCTAACCCATTTTCACTGGGCACCAAAATCCCATTTACACCATCACGAATAACTTCTCGTGGACCACTAGGACAATCTGTTGAAACAACGGGGAGTCCACAAGCGAGTGCTTCAACTAAAACCCCTGGTAAGCCTTCAAAGCGGGAAGACAAGACAAATAATTCTGACCGTTTTAAGACTGAAAAGGGATTACGAACAACCCCAGGAAAGATGACATTATCAGTTAAACCTAATTGATCTCTGAGATTTTCAAGCTCTGGACGAAGCTCCCCTTCTCCTAAAATTATAAGTTGCCAGTCTGGATGGTGACCAGCATGTTTTTTGAAAGCAGATAATAAAATATCAAACCCTTTCTGATGGGTAAGCCTTCCGATAGCAACTATCCATTTTTTACTTAAATCAGCTCCTTTAGTTTCCAGAAATTTATCCATACTAGGGATGGTATTGATACTAGCCAATGGGTTATAAATTACTGCTCGTTTGGTTTGGGGGAGCCAGTCAAAATACTGATTCACTCCATTCCCTACGCTCACCACTTTATCCGCAAAGGAATAAGTGATATGTCGCAATCTATCCCACACTTTACCACTAGAACTTTTACGAGGATCATTCTGTTCACTTACCAGAACGGGATAGTTAGTCTTAACAAGAGCTAACAGGGTCAAGATATTGATTTGATCTAAGAAAGAAATGACGACATCAGGGTGGAGGGATTTAATGGTTCGCCTCAAGACCCACAGACGATAGAGGTTATTCCAAATTCCATGAATAAAAGTTGGTGAGTTTTTGGCGATATTAAGGGCTACTCGATTAACCCCATCGGGTAATTTATAAAAGTCAAGATAGGTGTCATCAATTGTTACCACATCAACTTGATAGCCCTTGTTAAAGAATCCTTTTGCTAGCAAAGCTACCGCTCGCTCAGCACCCCCACAGGAGAGAGATGACGTTACTAGTGTTAATCGCATAATTGTTTTTCAGGGTTTTTCTTTTTGATTTGGTTTTGGGTAAATAAGAGCATAAATGAGAAACAAAAGATATAGACACAGCTAGTGGATAACGCAATGCCTTTAATTCCCAGCCATTGCATAAAGAGAATATTCAAAATAATATTAATGGCTAAATCAAATCCAGATACCCACATTAGGATATAGTTAAGTCTCATAGCTGACACCAGCCTAACCACTAGTATATTAGCAATATAAAAAGGAATTTGTAATGCATAAAGTGCTTGAGTTTGAGAGACTAAATTAGTAGCTTCAGAGGTAAATGAACCTCGTTCAAAAACTAGTTTAACTATCGGTTCAGAAAATACAATTAGAATTATGCTTAGCGGTACAGTAATTAAAAATATCAGCCGCAGATAATACCTAAGGGTGCCACGGATTCCGTGCCAATCCTGACTAGCAACCATCTTAGAAAAATAGGGAATTACCGCAGTGCTGATCGCAATACTCATTAGGTTAATAGGAGAAGCAATTAAACCGTTGGCGTAGTTAAGTATAGAAACACTACCAGGAGACAACATAGCTGCCATGGCTTGATCAATTGGAGCAGCACTACAGATTAATAATGCTCCAGCAATCATTGGCAGATACTGGCTTGCTACCTGGCGCATAGGCTCATTAAATCCATACCATCTTGGCAGTAATGAAATACCTTGACGATGCAGTGCTATTCCCAGAATTATCAGCTCTAGAACTGTACCACTAATTAATCCAGCAACTAAGGCAAAGATTCCTAAAGACTTAAATCCTACTATCAATAGGATGCTAATCACCGGAATCATCATTGGACATAGAGCTGCTAGAGCAAAACGTTCCCCAGCATTCAATACAGCACTCCAAATGATGGCAATTCCAGTAAGGACAACTACGGGTGCCATTAAACCAAGTAGATGGAAGGTAAGCTTTAACTTTTCGGGGTTAAACCCAGAGGCAATCAATGGTAAATAAACCAGAGCAGTAGCTACCATGACTATAGTAGTGAAGCTAAGCAGTACTAATGCCCATATCATTACTCCAGAAAACAGTTTTTGAGCGGCTGCCATTCCTTCCTGATCTCGTACACGGATATAGGTAGGAATAAACGCAGTATCAAGAGATTCAGCGATTACATTTTTTATCAAAAATACAACCAATAAAGCGATAAAAAATGCATCTAATTCATTCCCATTCCCAAACCTCCAAGCAACTGCTAATTCTTTAATAATAGAAGAAATTTTTACAAAACCAGTCAATAAACCAACAGTTATAATTGCGCGAAAAATTTTGCTATTCGTCGAGCCATTGACTAGCTTTTTACAGTAGATAAGCAAGCTCTGCCCTGACCAAACTCTCATAGTCTCTATCCGTATTTAAGCATTCATATCTCAGCTATCACCTATCAGCTATCAGCATATGTTTACAGTTTAATTAACAACAAGGCTAGTCAATAGAGAATTGTAGCCTGTAGAAGCTTCCCAGAGATTTTGATTAGCAAGTCTGATGGAATAGTCTGGACGATTATATAATTGAGGAGCTGGATCAGGTAGGTTTAAGAAAACATCATAGGTTCCAGTTTCGATTGTGTCTGGAGTACGAGTGACAGCATTAATAACCTGAGTACTACCAGGCATCCACATCCGAGGATCCTCGTCTATAGGTAAATGGTATTCGCGACGAGTGACACGGTGACGGAGAATAATTTCCAGTGGCCGAGGATTGTAAGGACTAGCCCATCCTTCATTGATAATTTCCAATTGTATTGAGAATGTACTAGCGGGTTTTACCCTAGTAGGAGTAACTGACTTGACTAGACGAAAGCGATAGCCCAAACGACGTTTAATTTTCTCTAAACACCCTTGGGTTTCCCAGTCTTCAATGATCTCAGTGGCATCACCCGGTTTGTAGTTTAATGCACTCCAGCGCATTCGTTCTAGTTCATTTAAGGCATTGGGACAATCGTCAAAAGAACTAGGATTGCAGGTTTCTCCCCCCTGTACCACATACCGATTATCCAGATTTAAAAATGTTTTTTCTTGTTCTATTATCCCCCGATCTGTATCGCTGTAAGTTCCCCAATCATCAATACTGGCTAGGAAACAATCATTAGTAGCTCCAGTTCTCCCTCGGTTAGTACCATTAAACGCTTCATCAGGGGTAAGAGGATTTTCCTGATCAAAAATTGCCATTTTATGATTGGGGTATCGTAGACCAACCATGCGTTCACTGGGTAGAACAGACAAGAGTTTAAACAAAATAGCTTTTCTATCTTCATTGTTGCTATCCAAACCATAGTAAGAACTATGCCATTCTCCCCAGTAACCAATAAAACCTGCTTCCATGTAGGCGATAACATCGTAGTTTGATGCTAATATTGGTTGCAGATCATCCAGATGGGAGAGTATGCGATCGCGGGATGAATCTTCACCACCTCCTACCCAATTATAGGAAAACCGTAGGATTAATTTGACCCCAGCTTGTCGAGCAGTATTCAAATCCTGGGATAGGGTTTGTAGAAAAGACTCTGATAACGGTTTATTTCTAAATTCGGAAATTAGGTAAACCTTACGTACTAACGTCATCTGGTTATTCCTAACCTCTTGTAGCTCAGACAACTGTAAGGAATAATTTGATGTATTGTCCAGAGGAGTAAAGGGAATAAAAAAGCCTCGTTCTGGATTGGGAAAGTGTTCATCACTCCCTTGATAAACCGTGGTAATGTTAGAGGTATGAGCTGTTGTCATAGTATTACAAGCAACAGTGGTGAATATCCCTAGTACAAAGACTAACTTGCTGTATTTTGCTATCTTGCTAATCACCATAATTGCTTTCTTATACTAATTGATTATCAAGTTTTATAGCGGTTTTACTTTGAATGACCTACACACCACATTTCTCCCCCCTCCTCCCCCTCCTCCCGCTCTCCCCTTAGTAGCGCTAATCGATATTTACCTCACTTCTAGAACCTCACTATTTCTGACCCTTAGTCGAGTTTAGCTAAACTCCAATCAAAGTTATCGCGGCTTCAACGTCTACGGGTTTGGAAAAAAAGTAACCCTGTCCATATTTACAGTTGAGGATTTTTAGTTGATCAATTTGCCTTGATGTTTCTACCCCGGTGGCAATTAGATCAACACCAAGATCATTGGCTAATTTAGCCACGGTTTGAACCGGTTCTAAATTTCTGTTATGTGTATTGATCTGACTGACTATAGAGCGATCAACTTTCAAGCCATTAAACTCTCCATATAGAGAGTTAGATACTTCATGGATATACTTGATATCCGATGAATTATCAATACCAAAATTATCCAATTGCAACTGAATACCAATGGCTCTAAGTTTGGAAAGCACCACCATTGCTTCCTCAGGATTTTTCCGAATAAAACTCTCAGGAATTTCTAGCTTTAAACGATAAGCATCCAAGTTAGTATCCTTGATTATTTTGTTAATCTGCTGAACTAAATCAGGTTGCAATAACTGTTGGCGACACAGATTAACACTAATGGTTATCGGTGTTTGAGTAGGAAACAGTTGTTGCCAAGACTGTAGTTGATTGCAAACTTCTCTGATTACCCACCAACCAATGGGAACAATCAAGCTAGTTGCTTTTGCTACTGGCATAAACTCTTCTGGATAAATCAATCCTAGGTTAGGATGCTGCCAGCGCAACAATGCTTCAAAACTATTAATATGCTCGTTTTCTAGGAGCATAATCGGCTGGTAGTAAAGCTGCAAATCCTGATTTTTTAGAGCCTTTTGCAAATAATCTTCCATTTCCCAGAACCCAATTTTTTTGGTGTGGGTAACTTGGCCGTTGGCTTGGTGATAACACTTGTCCAACACTTGAATCTTTTCATCAGTCCTGATCATATTAGAAATATCCGAGGATAGATTTAGGATTGGAGTAGTTTTTTTGTATTTAGGAGTGTAGCCTGGTATCAGTTGATCCAGCAAGAATAGAATTAGATTGGTATAATTTTGAGCTGCAGCTTTACGGAGTGCTTCTACTGCATAGTCAAGATTTTTGGAAACCATGTGACTAGCATTTTTAACTACTAGCAATTTGTCGTGTAGGGTTGGTTCATATTCTTCTCCAGGAATTAGCAGTTCCTCAAATAACTTTTCTCCTGGTCGCAGTCCGGTAAAGACAATGTCAATGTCCTTACCCACTTCATACCCGGACAGGCGAATCAGTTCTTTGGCTAAGTCAACAATTTTGACCGGTTGACCCATATTGAGCATAAACACTTCACCACCCTGACCAATCACTGAAGCTTGCAAAACCAATTGAACTGCTTCTGGAATCGTCATGAAATAGCGACAGATATCAGGGTGGGTAACAGTCACCGGACCCCCAGCAGCAATTTGACGCTTAAAGGTAGGAACAACACTACCTCGGCTACCGAGAACATTACCAAAACGAACCACAGAAAAATGCCTACCACTCCTTTGAGCCGCTTGTAGCACCAGCATTTCTGCCACTCGCTTGCTGCAGCCCATAACATTGGTGGGATTAACTGCTTTATCCGTTGAAATCATGACAAAGTGTTCCACACCATATCGCAATGAGAGATCTAGCAAATTTTTGGTTCCCAGCACATTGTTTGTGATCGCTTCTGGAGGATTTAATTCCATCATTGGCACATGTTTGTGAGCCGCAGCGTGGAAAACAATATCTGGTCTGAATTGGTCAAAAATATACTCTAACCGACCTGTCAATCGAATATCGGCAATAATAGTGTTAAGATTGGGAAGTCTTTCATGTTCTAAGCGATCGTATTCAAGTAGTTCTAAAACTTGGTTTAGTTCTTGCTGGATATGGAACACGGAGTTTTCTCCATGTCCCAAAAGTACCATTTCTGAGGGTTGACACTTGAAAATTTGGCGACAAAGTTCACTGCCAATAGAGCCTCCTGCTCCTGTTACCAAAACTATCTTTCCTTTCAGAAACTTAGCCACACGCTGAACATCAGTTTGTATAGGTTCGCGACGCAGCAAGTCTTCAATCTTGACATCCCGAACACTACCAACACGGATAGGATTATTGAGGATTTCATTCATACCAGGTAAAGTACTAGTTGGTACTCCTGTGGATTTACAAATATCTAAAACTTCCCGAATCACTCGCCCAGGTGCTGTAGGCATGGCGATAATAATTTTGCGAATACGTAGAGAGCGAACAACATCAGGAATGGCATCACGATTACCAACTATAGGTAGTCGCCTAATTCTTAAATTGAGCTTTTTACGGTCATCGTCAATAAAGGCGACAGGATTAAAACCCAGGGAAGGATTCTTTTGCATATCCTGGGCTAGAGCAACCCCTGCACTACCAGCACCAACAATCAGTACATTGTCCCGGCGATGAAACTTCCTATGCTTTTGGCTGACTCTTTCGACTGCACGAACACTGAAGCGAAGACTACCGACAAACAACATGCTGAGTATACCGTCAAGTAAGGGCAAGGAATTAGGCAGGCTATTTAAGGATAAATTGGTTAAACCATTCGACCAGTGAAACAATAACGTTTGAATGACGATAGCAGCAGCAGTAAGTGCGGCTATCTGCTCTAGTTCATCAATACTGGCATAAGACCAGCAACGCTTGTAGAGACCGAAGGTAGAAAATACAGTTAGTTTAACGACTAGGAACAGAATGGTTGCCAGTATCAGTCCAGATTGATAGGGGTTGATATCTAAATGATTGTTTAAGAACAGGACTAGAGCTAATACTGGTGTACTCGTGAAAATAATCAAATCAATGAGTAAAAAGTGGCGATTTCTCAGACCTAGTAACCAATTTGATAAGTTATTCGTCATCTTTTATTATCCAGTTAATTATGAAAAATTACACAGTAATTAGCTAGGAAAATTCGGCTCAAGTAACAGGTAACGGGAAACGGTTAACACAGAATTATCGATGTTTTATCCCTCTGGGGGCGTAAGTTAGTTTAACTTTATAAATCGGTGGTTAGTATAGCTAGATAAAAAATCAAAAGAAACACAACTAAAGACATATTTTTAAGTTTTTTTTTATAAAATTAATTGAAATTAATCTAGATAACTATAAAAAGCAATCCCATGACTTTACTAAGTTTTTACTAATGTTTTACTAAAATTTTACTAAGTGTGTGGGAGTTTTTACTGATAGTTAAATGAGATGAACTGCTTAGTATAGTGGCTCATTAAATGCTCACAAGGTTGCCAGTGTGGCATAACTTTTTGGTGCTACACTGGTA
>NZ_JAAHIG010000353.1:0-8900 GCF_010692305.1 Moorena sp. SIO4G3
TTCAGATACTCCGAGGATTTCGCGGGCTTTTCTGGGTGAGACATACCTCATAATCTCCGGCAGTTCCTGGCAACCTTTCTATATACTAACAAAGATTGCCGGAAATTGCCGGAGATTGCCGGAAAAAGATACTTCTATCTTTAGCCGATCCTGACCTAACACAAACAAACAACTAGGTCAACTACTTCTAGGGGTACAAGAAGGTTTTGATCGAGTGAAGAACACTTCCTTTATTGTTGTGGTGATGCATCTTGAAGGATTCTATCCTTAGTCGTCTAATCAAGTATCTGCACTCTCAAGATAGTTGTATAAGGTTGTTAATCTCATCCCCTTCAAGGGGATGAGACTGAAGCGAGGATTCCATTTAGTGGAGGGGCTACGTGGACAAGTAAACGTCTGCACCTTGAAAGCCCGGTCCAACTCTGACCGAAGGATACCCTAGGGGGGACTAGCGATCCCCAAACCTATGACTGCTAGAGGGAGAAAATGGGACAGAATCTGGTTATCGATTCTCTACTGTTCTATAAAACGTGAACATCGCGGACAAAAACGTCACAACGACGCCTGTTTACTTCCTGTTTCAACTAGGACTGTCGGCAGCACCCTATCCACAGGCTTCAAATCGGCTGGAACCCAACCTAATATTGAAATTGAATTTGAGGTGACAACTTTGTTGCTCTACTCCGTTATTTTCGGGAGATTTAAAACTGATGGCTTTACTCAGTTACCTTTTCACAGGCTACCCACTCTTGTAGAAGATTATCTGGATGTCAAGCCTAATACTGTTATTGCTTGGTTATTGCATAGGCCGATTGTACCACATTCCCAGAGGAGTTTTGTTGAAAACATGCGGGTATGTTACCCATGCGTAACGCTAATCATGTACTAGATTGCTACTCTCTCTTGTGTTATCGACTATTATGCATGAACAGCCATTAATTCATTTGCCTTTTTGGCAGTTTCAAAGAAGAATCTAACGTTATCTTCTGGAGTGCCGGGTAAAACACCATGACCGAGATTTAAGATATGACCTTCGTTGCCAGCTTTGCGAATAGTATCGACAATGCGATCGCGGATAAAAGCTTGTGACCCAAAGAGCACTCCTGGGTCGATATTGCCCTGAACTTTCATATCAGGACCCAATCTTTTTCTAGCTTCTGCCATGTCTACGGTCCAGTCTACGCTGACCATATCAACCCCGGACTGTCCCATGCGTTCAAGCACTCCAGCGCTACCACTGATATAGAGAATGAACGGGGTATCTGGGTGAGTGGCTTTAACCTGCTGTACTACTCGCTGCTGATAGGGTAAGGCAAAGGTTTCGTAGTCTTGGGGACTCAGTTCACCTGCCCAAGAGTCAAACATTTGTATGACCTGAGCACCGCTATTGATTTGGTAACGGACATAGATAGCGATCGCATCAGCTAGCTTACCCAAGAATTGGTGTAGCATAGCTGGTTGTGAGAAGGCCATTCCTTTAATGATGGAGTAATTTTTAGAACTTTTACCCTCAATGGCATAAGCGCCCAAAGTCCAGGGAGCACCGACAAAACCTAGCACTGCTGCTTTATTGCCGACTTCGTCCCGTAGCGCCTTCAAAATTTCCCGGATAAACCCAAATTTCTCTAAATCCAACAGATGTAGCTGGTCAATTTGTTCCTGGGTACGAATCGGTTGGTTAATGATTGGCCCTTTACTTTCGACAATATCAAAATCGATACCAATCCCTGGCAATGGAGTTAGAATATCAGAGAACAAAATCACTCCATCTGGTTTAAACGCTTTCCAGGGTTGTAGAGAAATCTCAATCGCTATGTCGGGATTTTCGGAGCGCTCGCGAAAACTTGGATACTTATCCCGTAAATCGCGATAAACCTTCATATAACGACCTGCCTGTCGCATCATCCACACAGGGGGGCGCTCTAACTTCTCACCACGAGCCGCCCTCAACAAATAAGGAACCTGGGTTGACCCAGCCATATGGTATCTATCCTATTATACTTTTTTAAGTGTATTTGTCAGCTTATCATGCTGGTATTCGGTTTACTCTCCTGATTTGAGAAGATTAAAAAAGTGTTAATAATAAGTTACATTCGAAGATAGTGCCTTCCTTAAAAGGTGATGGAAACAAACGGAATAACAAGCTTTCCAGCTTCAACCTGCTAACCGGCTAACTGGCTAACCGGCTAACTGGCTAACCGGCTAA
The DNA here is from genome assembly GCF_010692305.1 of Moorena sp. SIO4G3. Classification (NCBI taxonomy): domain Bacteria; kingdom Bacillati; phylum Cyanobacteriota; class Cyanophyceae; order Coleofasciculales; family Coleofasciculaceae; genus Moorena; species Moorena sp. SIO4G3. The sequence goes on from NZ_JAAHIG010000353.1 coordinate 2,207, forward strand.
CTGGCTAACCTTGGCCAAAAGGCCACGCGTGCGCGTTCAACCTGCCAACTTTCAACCTGCCAACTTTCAACCTGCTAACCTGCTAACCTGCTAACCTCCAACCCAACTCAACGTCCCGGCCTCAGCATCTAGTTCAACCAGCTGTCCGACAGGAAGGGCAGCGTTAACCCCATCGTGACCGAAAGGCAAGTCAGAGACAACCGGTATACCGAGATCCCAAATGCGATCGCGCAACACTTCCTCCACAGTCCAGCTAGGAACATCCTTGGGAGGAGCACAACGGCTAAACCGCCCTAACGCAATACCTTTCACCCCGGCCATTGCACCACTCATGCGCCACTGAGTCAACATCCGGTCAATGCGGTAGGGAGCCTCAGTGACATCTTCTAGAGCAAGAATAACTCCTGATAAGGAAGGTTGTAGGGGTGTACCCAGCAGATGAGTAGCGACTGTAAGATTAGCCGGTAGCAACACACCAGAAACTTTACCACCTCCCCAACCAACCCCTTTCAAGGGAGCTATGGGTCGTCCTTCCACCCAATCAAACAAGCGCTTGAGTGACCATTCCGGTTCACCAGCAATAGTAGTCAATAACGGACCATGAACACCCGAAATCCCAATCTGACCAAGACTCCACAGTAAAGCAGTAATATCAGAAAAACCAATCAACCACTTCAACTGTTCTGGCCATATCCAGTCTTCCAGAAGTCTAGCGCTACCATAACCTCCTCTAGCACAGAGAATGCCCCGACATTGGGGATCAAGACAGGCTTCGAGCAACTGTTGGCGTCGCTGACTATCAGTCCCAGCTAGGTAACCTTCCCTAGCGTTCCAGTTCTGAGGTAATTGAACATGGTAGCCACGCGATCGCCAAATCTCAATCCCCTGATTGAAAGCATCAACCTCACGCAAGGTTCCACTCGGAACAATTACCCGCAATAGATCTGGCGGTTTTAATGGTGGTGGTAGCTGGCATACAGAAAAACCAGCCCTCATCTGTTGCACAGAAAGTTGATTCACGCGCTCCCTAATTCGGCAGTAGCTCTTAAGTCATGCCTTGATTTTAACCGCTTGAACAAATGTTACGAATAGCCTAGGGCTGAATGCTTACCAACACATTGAACTACAATCCCCAAAAGCGCTATGCTAGTAAGGTGTGTAGCTAAGAGGTGTGGTATATCAAAACTCTGGCGACTCAGTAAAGTAACCATAAAAACAAAACCATCACAATTGACAATTGACGTATGTTTGATGCTCTCGCCGAACGCTTAGAAGATGCTTGGAAAAAACTACGGGGTCAGGACAAGATCTCTAGTTCTAACATCCAAGACGCCCTAAAAGAAGTGCGTCGCGCCCTCTTATCAGCAGACGTCAACCTACAAGTAGTCAAAGATTTCGTTGCTGGAGTAGAAGCGAAAGCACAAGGCAGTGAAGTCATATCAGGTGTTCGCCCTGACCAGCAGTTCATCAAAATAGTCTACGACGAACTGGTGCAAGTAATGGGGGAAACCAATATTCCCCTAGCTAAAGCAGACACCCCACCAACCGTTGTGCTAATGGCTGGTCTACAAGGTACTGGTAAAACTACGGCTAGTGCAAAACTCGCTTTACATCTGCGTAAGCAAGAACGTAGCTGTCTGCTAGTGGCTACAGACGTGTATCGACCCGCAGCCATTGATCAATTAGTCACCCTCGGTCAACAAATTGATGTACCTGTGTTTGAGTTAGGTACAGAAGCTGACCCAGTAGACATTGCTCGTCAAGGGGTAGAACGGGCAAAAGCAATGGCTATCGATACGGTAATTATCGATACAGCGGGACGACTGCAAATCGACCAAGACATGATGGGAGAACTCTCCCGCATCAAAGAAACCGTCCAACCCCACGATACCCTACTAGTGGTGGATGCCATGACTGGTCAGGAAGCAGCAACCCTGACCCGCACCTTCCATGAGCAAATCGGTATTACTGGGGCAATTCTCTCCAAACTTGATGGGGATAGTCGTGGTGGTGCTGCCCTTTCAGTCAGGCAAATTTCAGGTCAGCCGATTAAATTTGTTGGGGTTGGGGAAAAGGTCGAGGCACTACAACCATTTTATCCTGACCGGATGGCATCCCGGATTCTGGGTATGGGGGATGTACTCACCTTGGTTGAGAAAGCCCAGGAAGAGATTGACATCGCTGATGCTGAACAGATGCAACAGAAAATGCTGGAAGCAAAATTTGACTTCAGCGATTTCTTGAAGCAGATGCGCCTGTTAAAGAACATGGGATCCCTTGGTGGCTTGATGAAACTGGTTCCAGGCATGGGCAAACTCAGTTCTTCTCAACTTCAACAAGGGGAAACCAAGCTCAAGCAGTCCGAAGCTATGATTAGCTCCATGACCTCCGAGGAGCGTCGTAACCCAGATTTATTAGCTAGCTCTCCGAGCCGCCGCCGCCGCATTGCCCAAGGTTCTGGTCATACGGAAAAAGACGTCAGGGGTCTGGTGAGTGAATTTACTAGAATGCGATCGCTTATGCAGCAAATGGGTCAAGGTCAGATGCCAGCCATGGGGGGGTTAGGTGGTATGTTCGGTGGTATGGGGGGTGGAAATCCTCGTAATCTACCTGGTTGGCGTGGTAGTGGCTCTGGCAAGAAAAAGAAAAAAGGTAAGAAGAAGAAGGGATTTGGGGAATTATAGTAGAAAGTTAGCCAGTTGTTCGCGTAGCGTGGCCTTTTGGCCAAGGTTAGCCAGTTGTTCGCGTAGCGTGGCCTTTTGGCCAAGGTTAGAAGGTTGAACGCGCACCCGTGGCCTTTTGGCCAAGGTTAGAAGGTTGAACGCGCACCCGTGGCCTTTTGGCCAAGGTTACGCTGAAGGTTAGCCTGTTGTTAGCCTTTGGCGTTCGGTGTAGGGTAGCTTAGCTCCTAGAAGGTTAGCCTGAAGGTTAGCCGGTTGTTCGCCTTTGGCCTTTCCGTAGGGTAGGTTAGCTCCTAGAAGGTGACGCGGTAGAAGATTAGCCAGTAGAAGGTATGCCTGAAGGTTAGCCCGTTCCCATCAGGCGTGGGGTGTCGGGTAGCTGAGAAGATTGTGAACAGGTAGCGGCTTGCCTGCTGAGTCAGTTACAATCTTCACAATTCAACCTGTTCACTTTCAAACCCCCAAAGATCGCTTAAAATCAAACAGGTGAATTAATTAGGTACAATGATCAAAATCAGATTAAAACGATTCGGCAAAAAGCGTGAAGTAAGCTATCGAATAGTGGCAATTCCCAGCAGTGCACGCCGTGATGGGCGTCCTCTAGAAGAACTGGGATTCTATAATCCAAGAAATGATGAAACGAGGCTGAATGTACCAGCAATAGTGAAGTGGCTCAAAAATGGAGCTCAGCCAACACAAACCGTGCGTAATATCTTGCAAAAAGCTAATGTTTTTGAACAAATCCGTACCTGAAATCCTATCTGCTTCTGTTAGAGATGATGACCCAGATTATTCAGCACTGGTGAGATTTTTAATCGAGCCGTTCTTGGAATCACCAGACTCCCTCAGCGTAGACTGTGAGAAATCAAATGGGAAAGAGCGTGTCTGGATTCGACTAGCTTTTAATGGAGAGGATAAAGGGCGAGTTTTCGGTCGGGGTGGTCGCAATATTCAAGCGATTCGGACAGTAATTAAAGCAGCAGCCCAAGCTGCTGGCCAAACTGTTTATTTGGATATCTATGAAGGCTCAGGCTCAGGTAGTAGCCCTCGTCGAGACAATGGCCCTAGTCGTAGAACCATTGTCAGAAGAAATTTACCTCGCCGAGTTTCCAGACCTAGAGTAACTCCAAGATTTCGCTCCTAGTTCTCTATTGCAATAGTTTTGAAGGTTTGGGTAATGAGAGGACAATGGAGAAAAGGGAGTAAAAAACATCCTGCTGCTGTACCTCTCATTACCAATGGCAGGAAACCTTGAAGATTGGTCAAGATTGGTAGATTGAGTTATATATTAAGTTACTTTAAGTTACCAGTTAACTTCGATAGTTGAGACTGAAGCCTGTAGTTGATAAACCTTGAGTGAAGTATCCAAAACAATTGAGCTACCCAGCCCAGAAAGTGCAATCGCCTTGGTGGGAGACCAGGAAGAAAACCTGAAAACCCTATCACGGCAAACCGGTGCGCATCTGGTGCTGCGAGGGCAAGAGTTATTGATTTCTGGCACCCAGAAACAGGTCGAGCGGGTATCATCCCTAGTGCGATCGCTTAAAATTTATTGGCTCGAAGGTAAAAGGATTACAGGAGTAGACATCCAAACTGCAATTCATGCCTTAGATACTAAGCGACAGGATGAATTACAAGATTTACATCAAGATGTGCTGGCTCATACTCGCCGGGGTGAGGTCATCCGAGCTAAAACCTTCCGGCAACGGCAGTATATCAAAGCTGTACTAACCCATGACCTCACCTTCTGTGTGGGACCAGCAGGCACTGGCAAAACCTTCCTAGCTGTGGTAATCGCCGCTCAGGCGTTACTAAATAATCAATATGAACGGCTGATTCTGACACGACCAGCGGTAGAAGCTGGTGAAAAACTTGGCTTTTTACCAGGAGACTTGCAGCAGAAAATTAATCCCTATTTGCGCCCTCTTTATGATGCTCTCCATGAACTGATTGATACAGAGAAGACTGCCAATTTAATGGAACGGGGCATTATTGAAGTGGCTCCCCTAGCGTATATGCGAGGTCGCACCCTCAATAATGCCTTCGTGATTATTGATGAAGCTCAGAACACCACACCAGCCCAGATGAAGATGGTTTTGACTCGTTTGGGTTCACGTTCTCGGATGGTAGTGACTGGTGATCTGACCCAGACCGATTTATCTAGCAACCAACCCTCAGGATTAGCGGTAACCCTAAAAATTTTAAGATCTGTAGAAGGCATTGCTTTCTGCGAACTCACCAATAAGGATGTTGTCCGTAATGCCCTCGTTCAGAGGATTGTTACTGCTTATCAAAATTATGAAAAGTGAAGGGTATTCACTACGGATCCCCAACCAGAGTGAAAGCAGCCCAATAGTAGGGATGAGAAAAGCTTTGTTTTCCTGGTCCTGACAATTCTGGCGGTAACGAGATGTTCTTGCCCGAGCCATATAACTGATTATTCTCGATACGCACATTGCCTTGAATCATCGCTAACTGTGCCTGTCGCAAGGCTTCACTTTTACTCGATGTCTTTTTCAACTGACGGTAAAACTCAGTAGTCAGCCCCAGAGCACCTTGATCACTGACATACCAAAGGGTTGCCAACGTTGAGTCAACTCCTGCCTGAAAGGCTGACCCAGCAAAACCCAACTCTGCTTCTCGATTGCCCAAAGCAGTTCGGCAAGCACTCAGTACCAATAACTCTACGGATGGCTCATAAAGCAAATTTTCCATTTCATACAGCCTTAGTTTGTGGTTCCACATCTGAATGTAGGAATCGTTAGGAGTTCCTGGGTTGAACTCTGCATGGGTGGCTAGGTGAATGATCCCATATTGCTGCTGTTCTCGTTGAGCCCTTAAATTGTCCATAGTAAAGGCTTCGTTGAGAAAAGAGCGACCTTTCCACAGTTTTTCAGTGATGGTGGTTAACTCCACTTCTACCCCAGGCAAAGGCTGTTGATAAGGAAATTTCGATGCTCCCATTGCCAGAACCCGGAAGGGTCTCACATCTGTGTGACGAGAATAGGTTAAGCTCAGACTAGGCACCAAGTTAACACCATATTTCTCAACCAGATATTGTTGCCCATCGTAGATAGCTGCTAGGGGTAGAGAGCGCAAACCCTCATCCATAGCAAATATTAGGCTCTGAATCTTGCGGGCGTTTAATTCCTTCTGTAAGGGCGCTATGATCCATCGATAAAGTTGCTCACCTGAATTTAGGTGGTCTTTGGCATCCAAGCTGTCGGCATTGCTAAGCGATCGCTGAAATCTATTGGTCACAGCTAGGACTTGATCACGACTGGCACCATTGATTTGCCGCACAATTGGATTACCTTCTGCGGTGATCACCAACAGTTCCAGCTGGTCATTTGGTTGTGGTAAGCAACGCTCTGGTGCTTGAGGAACCTCAGAGAGTCGGTAACCAAACCGTCGGTCGATTTTGGAAACAGGGATTGAGGGAGCTTGACATCGAGTGCCTGGTAATGTACCGGAATTTTCGACAAAACTGACGTAAATAACGGCAGTCTTTAGCCCTGTCTCCCTCTCAAGCTCCCGAGTCCGATTGCGGACATCATTCTGAGTGTTGATTTTGGCCTTAAACGGTCGCTGAAAGTGTGACTCATATTCTTTGGTGAAGGCTTCTTCAATTAAATAAACTGGGTCAGTTTCAGGTGAAACTTCTTCAGTTGTGGAATTTGATTGAGATGAAGCAGTAGGGCTTCCAGGTTCTGAACTACCAGGGTCTGAACTACCAGGGTCTGAACTACCAGGGTCTGAACTACCAGGGTCTGAAGTACCAGGGTCTGAACTACCAGGGTCTGAACTAGAGGGTTCTTGCGTGTCACTTATAGTCTTGTCAGAGGGGGAAACGACACGCTGGTCGCCACTGTCTCCATCGTTGGGCTCACTTCTGTCAGGGGGTGTGTCATTGATAGGAGGCTCGGGTTTAGGAGGCTCGGGTTTAGGAGGCTCGGGTTTAGGAGGCTCGGGTTTAGGAGGCTCGGGTTTAGGAGGCTCGGGTTTAGGAGGCT
>NZ_JAAHIG010000354.1:0-8826 GCF_010692305.1 Moorena sp. SIO4G3
CACCGTAGTCAACGCCCTACTAGCACTGCTTGAGGATAATGACTCTGATGTGCGTTGGAGGGCAGCCGATGCCTTGGGTGAATTGGGCAACAGCTCAGACACCGTAGTCAAGGCTCTACTAGAACTACTAAAGGATAATGACTCTTTTGTGCGTAGTAGGGCAGCTATTGCCTTGGGTAAATCGGGCAACAGCTCAGACACCGTAGTCAAGGCTCTACTAGAACTACTAAAGGATAGTGACTCTGATGTGCGTAGTAGGGCAGCCGATGCCTTGGGTGAATTGGGCAACAGCTCAGACACCGTAGTCAAGGCTCTACTAGAACTACTAAAGGATAGTGACTCTGATGTGCGTAGTAGGGCAGCCGATGCCTTGGTTGAATTGGACAAAACCTCTAATCATATTCTCCCCAGTGTAATTGAATGGATTCAACAACACCAGGATTCAGACTATGTGGGTAGAGGTATTGATGTGCTGTGGGATTTGGTTGTAGGAAGGGAGTAGGGAGTAGGGAAGTGTGGGGTGTGGGGCGTGGGGTGTGGGGTGTGGGGAGCGAGTAGACTAGAAAGAGAATTGGGTTTTGCGTACGCTCTCATTGTAGACTAGAAACTCGATTGGCTTTTGCGATCGCCTTTGGCGCGGCTTCGCCGATCGCATTCCAAATCCCATCTCATCGAGAAATAGAGCGACTATTGCAATAGTTGCGGTAGCCTCTAATATAATCGTTAACCATATCAATCGCTTCAGGGCGCATGTTGCGTTGACGGGGAAAGTCCTTTAATACCGAGAAAACATTCTGGTAAACCGCACACCAATTCCCAATCCCTGCCCGTAATGACTGTTGTGCCCGAACCAGGCTACGGATGAAAGCAATAGAGAAATCCTCAGGATCTTTCACAACTGCTGCATCCAATAATAATAGAGCATTAGCTACCTGAACTTGCCCCAGACTACTGCTTGATCTAGAGCGATTGCCTACTGCAACAGCACTCTCCAAAGTCGGGTCATCCATCGCGAGTAAATACCCTAGCGCTAGGGCTTCGGCTGCCGTTAACATCTCAAGGGTAATGGTTGATGGCTGCTGACTACGGCTGCGAGCAATATACTCAAGATACTGATTAGCTCTCTCGCTTGGCTCAACAGAAAACCCCAGTTGGTTGATAATCGCTGCTCGCACATCATGGGTAATATTAGGATTGCTTAGGTTTTGGAAAACCTTATCATCAAGTCCATAAACCGAGGCATATGTAATCATATCAACATCTTTATATGCCTTAGCAAAAGGAGTACTAGTTAAGGGGCTATCCGCCAAGGCTACTGGAGCAGCAGTAACTATACAACCTACCACAATAGGTATTAGTAATGGTGTAATTTTCATTAGTTATTTATAATTTATTGATAGAGTTTGTAGGGTGGGCAAAAACCGTTGATTTATTTGGATTATTCTAGATTATATTACTTTGCCCACCCTACTCATATACTCATCGGTCTGGTAGTGAGCTTGTAGTGAGCTTGTAGGGTGGGCAAAAACCGTTGATTTATTTGGATTATTCTAGATTATATTACTTTGCCCACCCTACTCATATACTCATCGGTCTGGTAGCAAAAACCATTTAGTTTTTTTGATTATTCTAGATTAGATTACTTTGCCCACCCTACTTTAATTCTTTGCCCACCTTACTTTAATTGTTCCAAATTATCAATAGTCAAAGTTCTTTCATCATCCGCTATCTGTTCCCTAAAGTCCATATCGATTTTAGTTGGATAACCTAAGGTAGTGTCGTAGGTAACATCAAGCTTATAATAATCCTTATCAATAGCCTTTTGGACAACATCGAATAGCTTCGAGACGGAATCATAGGTATTAAAAAATTTCCGATTAACTGGTTTGCCGCTATCAGCAGCAACAATGGAAGTCGTTTCACCATTACGGATTTCTACAACAACTGGCTGAGTGACCTCACCAATACAATAGCAAGATACCTGTAATGTATACCGGTAGTTATCTAGCTGTTGAGTTTCCCAACGTTCCTGGTTTTGTTCCAATTGCTGCTCAGGGGAAGGATCACTAGCACAAGCGGAAAGTGGCAGAATCATCACCAGTAATCCTAACCAACAATAGCGATAGAGTCTGGAGTGTAGCGTCATAGTATTCCAGTCACTAAGTAGAGCGACCAATCATAATTCGGGATAGTTGACGAATTCCCTAGTGATTTTGTTGCCATTCTCGGTAGGGGGGCGGAGGCAAAAACTTTTCGTCTCCAGGGATGAATTTTACACAGAGTCTTCTGGGATAGGGAAGGGAGCTATCAAACTTCTTATTAATTCAGATGAGGTCATGCCGCGTTTATCTGCTTCTTGCTGTAACTGCCTTTTCTCGAAGTCTGTAATTCTAATCACTAGTTTTTTATCTGGTATTTTGGATTGACACTTGTTAATACACTTGCTATTATATTAATAGGTCGGTAAACAAGATGGCAACTATAAATGAGGACAGCGTACCAGTACAAGATTAAACCAACGAAAGCGCAGAAAAACGTGATAGATAATTGGCTGTCAATGCTCTGCGCCCAGTATAACTATTTGTTAGCAGATCGGTTTAACTGGTACGAAGCAAATCGTTGTCCTGTAAATGCCTGTCCACTTGTCTGTTACCTTCCAGAATTAAGAAATAATCCTGACTATTACAGCCAAAAAAAGACTTTACCAAACCTAAAGAAAACTCGTCCCTGGTACAAGCAGATTCACTCTCAAGTACTTCAGGATGTTGTCAAGAGAGTAAAGCTGTCTTTTGATCGGTTTATAAAAGGAGACAGTAATGGAAGACGAAGTGGGCGACCTAGATTTAAAAAGCTGCACCGTTACCGTACTTTTACCTATCCTCAAATGAAAGAAGGATGCCTGGAGGGGGATTTAATCAATCTACCTAAAATAGGCAAGGTAAAGGTGGTACTCCATCGCCCTATACCTTCTGGGTTCAAGATAAAAACAGCCTCTATTACCAAAAAGTGTGATGGCTATTATCTGGTTTTATCCCTGGAGGACAAGACAGTCCCCGAAGTTAAACCAGATATCAATCCGAACTCAATAATTGGGATTGATGTTGGCCTTAAGGATTTCTTGACAACTTCTGAAGGTGAAACTGTCGAAATTCCTCAGTACTATCGCGCATGTCAAAAGCGCCTAAAGGTAATCCAAAAACGAGTATCTCGACGTAAAAAGGGAGGGAAGAATAGACTTAAGGCTATTAAACAACTCGGGAAGCAACACAAAAAGGTAGCAGACAAGCGGAAAGATTTTCACTTCAAGACCGCAAATTATCTGTTATCAAAATACGATGTTGTTGCTCATGAGAAATTAAACGTAAAGGGACTGACTAAGTCCCGATTGGCTAAATCTGTGTTAGATGCGGGCTGGTCAAGCTTCCTTACAATTCTTACAAGCAAAGCCGAAAATGCTGGTTTGTTGGCAGTTGCAGTAAGTCCCAATAATACTTCACAGAATTGCTCCAATTGTGGAAAAAAAGTTCCTAAAAAACTGCATATTCGCTGGCATGATTGCCCTGATTGCGGATGCAGTCTTGACCGCGATCATAATGCGGCAATAAATATAAAAAATAGAGCGGCAGGGCAGTCCGTTCTTAAAGCCCAGCGCCTCCTAAGGAATGCCCGGATTGGCTGGGAAGCCTACACTGAACCCAACGGGTCAGTGTAGGAGCTGTCACGACCGTAGACCACAGCGCTAGTGAGTAGGCGCAGAGACTTGACATTAGGCATCGGGAAACTATTGCTATTCCGCCCACTTTTTTTATTAGATGCCACCATGCTCAAGGTCTGGCGCTCTTTAAATGAGCGATAATTTTCTACGCTGAACTCAACTAGCATTACTAGGGTCTCCCATGGTTACTTAGGGATTATCCATTAATCTTTGTGAATAGTAAACAATGGTAAAGCCATGATTTAGTTGATTATAGGAAGCTAGTTAATAGAGATGCAATTGCATCTGTTACTAGTAATACCAATTACACAAAGTATTAGTACACCTTAATCTCCTATTCCACCGCCTTACATTATCAGTTTATCACCTTATGACATGATTCCCGTATCCTCTGTAGCAAAAATCAATAAAACTATCATTATTGCTAGGCAAATATATCCATTAGCTTGTAGGGTGGGCAAAAACCGTTTATTTATTTTTAGTATTAATGATTATATTAATTTGCCCACCCTACTTTAATTGGTATTTTTTCAAACGAAATTGAAAAATATTGTAGCTTGTAGGGTGGGCAAAAACTGTTTGATTATTCTGAATACTCTAAATTACATTAATTTGCCCACCCTACTATGCAACTGTATTCCTTAGCTTGTAGGGTGGGCAAAAACCGTTTATTTATTTTTATTAATAATGATTATATTAATTTGCCCACCCTACTTTAATTGGTATTTTTTTTAAACTAAATTCAAAAATATTGTAGCTTGTAGGGTGGGCAAAAACTGTTTGATTATTCTGAATACTCTAAATTAGATTACTTTGCCCACCCTACTTTAATTGCTAAAAAGGTAGCTCATCATCCATTCCTAGTCTAAGTTTATTTCCTGATTTGTTAGGTAATTCAATAACACCTGCTATCAACTTCCAACAAGGGTCACCATCCTTTTTCCAATCATCAGGTCGCCAAGGCATGCTGAGACTAACCGTAACCAAACACTGATTTTGCGGTCGATAACCTAACTCTAAATACCTTACAAATACTGGATCAGTAATACTAGCGGTCAATTGTTGTCCAAAATCTGTTACCAGTGAACCTTCCCATTTTTCTACACCCTCACGTCTGATACCTATAGGTTGAACCAAGAATTCCACAGCTTTCACCAGTTGCAGTGTACATCGTTGCTCTACCGGTAATGACTGCAAGAAATTCACGGTTACATAGCGCTCATTATTATGGAGAATGTATTTTTCCCTGCTACAAAACTTATTGAGATATCCAGCAGGAACTTGTCCTACTCGTCGCCATTCTCCTGGTAATACCAAAAGATTTTCACACTCAAAGCCAAAGTCTGGTCCAGTTTTAGCCAAAGGAATATCTAAAATATCCAGTAACGTTGGTTCCCTTCCCGCAATTTGACGCATTGGTTTCGGAATGCGACCATCGGGTAAATCAGATACAGGACGAATCCATTGACATTTCAGAGAATTAATTCCAGCGATACATCTCTCGCCACGCTTCCAGGAGTTAGCCAAGCAAATAATCTGAGTCATGCTGCTATCTAATCCCAAGTAAGGTTAGTTTAGACTACTGGACCGACACATCTAAAATGGTGCAATAAGCGTAGGTTGGGTTGAAGAATGAAACCCAACACCAGTAAAGCTTTGTTGGGTTTCCCTATCGCTCAACCCAACCTACATTTTTAGGTGTGCCACGCCACTACTGACCTAGATCCCCAAATCCGGTTTAGTTATGCAACGACTTTGATATTTTTCTATGGTCTTAGCAAAGGGGATTTGGGATAAATCATAGGTGAACTATCTTTATAGTTCCCAATTTTTGACTCAGATATTCTGCTACTAAACGGCGATGACAATGATCGGGAGTAGGTTCACTACACAGCAAACAGCTACCATCTAATAAATCTGGTGATACCGTCTTTTCGATTTCACGCTCTGTAATTAATTGTAAGAACTGGTTTTCGTAGGTTTCCCAATCGCCATTATTTTTTTTATAGGTATTTAGGATATCCTTAGTCGGAGCCAATTCTAGACGATGTATATAGTCAATATTCCCAATTTGCTGCAAAAAGTATTCAAAATCTTTGTTTTTGGTGAAACCAGCTAATTGAGATTTATTATTCAGTCTCGTATCGATAACTCGCCTTACTCCAGCATTAATCAGAAGCTCAAAGAACTGTTGAGCACTCTTTTTAGTAAACCCAATTGTAAATAAATTAATAGTTTTATTCATATCTATTACTTATGAGGTACACACATTTTTTTTATCCCTACTCCCTACTCCCTACTCCCTATTCCCTTTGCTAGATAAGCAATAGTATCCCCTTGCCTATGATAAACTTCCTTAAGTCTATCCTCGCGAGAGCAATTGTCCCAGTTATCCATAGATGTAGGATCATCAAATAGGGAAAGTTGCTTCGGTTGTTTGATTTGGGAATCATTTAACCCATGAGAGCTGAGCAGCCTTTCTTCTAAATCCTGATGAGACTCTAAACTGCCATCATTGAGAATATGATTAATCACTAACCCCGATTTCACTAAATGTTGGCAGACTAAAATTGTCCGATGACAAGTGATCGGGTCTTTTTCAGCACACATTAAGGCAATTTGGTACGTTTCTGCCCCTTGAATTACCCGTTTAAGACCGGCTGAAAACAGGTCAGTGGCGGCAATTTTTTCATATAACGCTTTACCACCAACATAACAACTGAGATCAGCCGGTCTTGCTCCCAACTCCTTACCCAGAAACACATAGCGAATTCCTGCCGACAATAGTTCCGCCTTGAGGGGGGCTTGACTAAAATGAGGTAAGTAACGGCTGTAAGGATGCGATCGCACATCAGCCACCGCTGTAATTCCATGGTGCTTCAGTAAAGCAATAAAATCCTCAATACTGAGATTAGAATGACCAATAGTGAATAATTTTCCAGTATTACTACCAGTATTACTAATTTTACTAATCATTTCCAACAATCTCCCTTATATCAAGTCCGGTTGAATACCCATAATAAAAGTGTATCGAAGGCAGAGGGCAGAAGGCAGCTATAGCAATCCTATCTGATTCGTGAAATAAATGGGCTGTTTTAAGGCAGAAGGCAGAAGGCAGAAGGCAGATGATAGCGGAGTTGGAGCTAGTTTTTAATAAGTCCAGTGATTTTACAAATGATGCAGCGCCGCCAAAGGGGCTTTCCCCCACTCGCTATTGCATCAAGACAATGATTTAGGATTGCTATATCCTGAAGCAATGGAGTAAGGTATAAAGAAAAAAGCTGAAGTAGCAGGGTTATCCTTTAAAGTCGTCCCGCTTCATTATGAATACCCTTGGGGGGATGATTGGGGAAGGTTTGACCATTGATTGTTCTACGGGAATAACAAAGTTGTATTATATTATGTTCGGATAATTAGTTATAAAAAACCATTACCCTTGAAACCTTACTCCTTTACTTCTGCCTTCTGCCTTCTGCCGTCTGCCTTGCTTTCGCGCCTAGTATAAGGATTTAACCGGAAATGATATTACACCCTAGGCGGCTTCTAGTATTTTGTGTAGGATTAAAGGGAGTGTTACTTGAAAAGGAATCCTCCATTGTGTTGATCATTAGACACTATAAAGATAGTGACTTAAATGATGTCATGTCTTCATGGGAAAATGCATCAAAGATAGCTCATTCATTTTTAACAGAAGAATTTTTAGAACTAGAACGTTACAACATTCCGAATGTGTATTTACCCAATGCTGATACCTGGGTAGCTGAGAAGGACGGACAAGTTATTGGTTTTATAGCTCTAATTGGTTCGGAAGTTGGAGCAATATTTGTACAGCCATGTTTTCAGGGCGCGGGAGTAGGCTGGGCACTCATGAATAAAGCCCAAGAACTCCATGGCAATCTTGAAGTCGAAGTATTCAAGGACAATCCGATTGGTCGTAAGTTTTATTCAAGTTATGGCTTTGAGTATTTAGAAGAAAAGCATCACGAGCCAACGGGAAAACAAGTACTTCGCTTGAAGTTTACGAAAGAGTAATCTTTGGCACAGCATTGAACCTGGTTGACTGACAAAACTCAACAAGCAGCCGTCTTAAGACCTTACTGTAAACTCCAACCGATACCTCTTTTTCTCATCCTGTTTTCGAGAGGCGATTCTGCGTAGCAGACGCTTTGCGAACGCATAAGATGGATCGGGTCTACCATTTAAAACGAGGGTTTGAAACAACTCCCAACCAAGAGTCAGAGCAGCTCTTTTCCCATGACCAACCAATTTTTAGATAGCTGCTGCCTCGTGCGCCAGTGAGGGTCAACCATACGGCGTTTTCCTTGAGCGACTACCTCCGTTCCTTGAGCGGTTAAATATAAAGTAGCGATCGCGCTATACCAAGCACAACCGGGATAAGGCAGGTGAGTTGCGAATCTGAGAGCTAAGAAGTTCAAAACCATTGGACTTGTCACCCTTGAAAACTTTCCTCAATATCAAAGCGCAAGCCATATTCACGAAAAGTCGTATGGGGTGGTGGCTTCATTACTGACGATGTACCAAAGTTCTCCACTGACTCCAACACATTCCAAGGCAAGATTGACATCGGCCATAGGGGTCCGTTTTATGAATACGAACATTTTGGAGCAGTAGAGCTTGTCGGAGTCCCAAGTGAAAATCAATGACAGGACACCAACGGTTCCCAGGTCGCCAAATCCAGAAATCCCTCAGAAGTGCGGATGCGATAATTCGCTCCCAAGCTGTTGACAGGCATACTTCATCCAATTTGGTATCGATAAAGCCTCGTCTGCCTACGCAAAATTACTTTGACCCCAACTGGCATCAGGCTCCCAACCCGCAAAAGCCGTGCCTTGCACGGCTTGAATATTGACACTGCTACTAGGATGCTCTAAAATAGCCCACGCAATGGGAACAGCCCGTCCTCTTAAGACTACGGCGTTCCCGTTTCAGGCAATACTGATTCCTAAACATGGTTGTGTCTAAGCTCAGCAAACTTCAATGATTCTGACCACCCCTTCAATGCCCCTTGAATCAGCGGTCTGTATAACCGTTGTGGATTAATCCGGGGACCGTTGCAACCATCGACTAAATCGGCGTTGCGTGGCTGTCGC
>NZ_JAAHIG010000355.1:0-8817 GCF_010692305.1 Moorena sp. SIO4G3
ATAAATGTTGGGAATTAGTTGATGCTTTAATGCGTTTAAGTCGTCATAAGCTCGATAATTATTTACGAGGTATGAGAGCTATGAAGCTTATACAGTCTACTTTTTAGCTCTCATGTCGCCCCCCCAGGGATAGAACACTTTGGTACTAAATTTGGCAGGATAACTGTTGCAGTAAGTCCTGCCTATACAAGCCAAAACTGCTCTAATTGCGGCGAAACAGTTAAGAAGTCTCTATCAACTAGAACTCACTTCTGCAAGTGTGGTTGTCATACCGAGTTGCGTTCAAAGAGAAAATCTATAAAAGCAACAGTATCGCCTCTGTATAATCCTGATTGAATTTGTTTTCAAGAGGTGGAGCGCTAAAAAATTAAATTATGTTATAGTTTTTTCAAACAACTGACTCAAGGTAGTATACTCAAGTTAACTATTTCTTAAAGATTGCTTAATATCCCATTACTATGAGTAGACTAAGTATAGCAGCAAGTCACCTAAGTATAGAGGGGGTGAAGCAGAAAATGAAAACTGCCCCTAATTTTTGGCAAAGGCAAAAATGGTTAGTAATTTATAATGCTTTAGTTGACCCCAGACCAGCTGCTGAAATTGCTCAACATGCAGGAGTGTCTGTAGGTACAGTTCACCGAGTTATAAGCAAATATAATCGAAAAGGTGTAGAAGCTATTGAAACACAAGGAAAAGGGGGTAGACGTAACTGTTATCTGACTTGGTCAGAAGAGAAAGACTTTTTGGCAACTTTTTTCAAAAAAGCAGCTAAAGGCCAAATCCCGACAGTAAAAGAAATTCAATTAGCTTTTTAAAAACAAGTGGGTCAGCCAGTAAATAAAACTACAATATATCGTCTTTTGGATAGACACCAATGGCGAAAAGTAGTTCCTAGACCTTCACACCCAAAAGCTAAACAGTCGGAACAGTCAGCTTTTAAAAAAACTTTGAAAAAGAAGTTAAACAACTCGTAAAAACTAGAAAATCTGACGATAAAAGACCAGTTATAATGATGGCCACCGATCAAGGCAGATTTGGTCGCCTTGGAGAAGTGCGAGGTTGCTGGTGTCCACCAGGAATAAGGCCAGTGGTCTGTAAACAACAGGTAAGACAATATATCTATGCTTATGCTGCTGTTGCACCGGCTTTGGGCAAAATGACATCTCTGATTTTACCTTATGCTAACACAAAAATGATGAATTTATTTCTCAAACAAGTCTCAGAAGATTTTGGGGAATATTTGATCATGCATGCAAATGGATAAAGCCGGTTGGCATAGATCAAAAAGTTTGGAGATACCGGAAAATATTCGGATTATATTTCAGCCAGCCTATAGTCTGGAGTTAATGCCTGTTGAGCATCTTTGGGAACATATTAGAGAAAACTATTTTTCTAACAAAATCTTAACATCTATGGAGCAAGTAATGGACACAGTAAGTCATGGCTTAGTAGAGCTTGGCTCTTCTGAAGAACTCTTGGGTTCAATGACATATTTTCCTCATCTGAGAATTAGCTCTTTGAACGCAACTTAGTATCAGTTAGATAGAGACCACAATACTGCGATTCGGCGTTCGCACCTCAAGCAGCGTCGGCTTTGCCGAAAGCGTGGCCTTCGGCCTCAGCCGACGCTTCGCGAACAATATCCTAAAGAGAGCTTTGAGTACGGTGGGGTTTGAAGTTACCGTAAGTAGAGGGTCGCCTTTACAGGGGACTGGCTATGAGAAAAAGGGTCAAAACTTATTAACTAAGGCGACCCTCTACTAAGGTTTCGTTTCCGGCACACCGGAACTTGGATTGACCGTAGGTCACACTACGCGAACGTCGATCCGAACGCTCGGGGAGAGGCGGCCTCTACTCTTCTTGGCTCTGGCCTGGAAGAGCCACGCTGCCTCGTTGAACCAAGAATCCCCGCGCCTAAAGGCCGGGGAGTGTCAAATCCCCTGTATGTATAATAGTATTGGTAAGTAAACTGCCCTAGTGAGTAAAAGCCAAGACTTACCTGGTAGCAGAGCTTAGAAAATCTGTCAAAACCCCTGACTCTCCTGGTAAAAAATCAAATCAATATGGTAGACGGCAAAGTAGAAATCAGCTCCTTCGGGGCGAGGGAAGTAGCCTTGGTAGTAGACAAACCTACTACCGGAGTAAGTCCTTTTAACTCAGGATTGTCTGCCTGACGCACTCAGAACTATTTTCAAGTGAGATGACTGGAATCTACACTGCCGATGAATTACAACAGCTGATGACCCAGGAGTCAGAGCGATGGCGACCACTGGTATTTACTAATGGGTGTTTTGATATACTACACATTGGTCATGTGCGTTACTTAAAGATTGCCAAATCCTTGGGTTCAGCTCTAGTGGTCGGGCTAAATAGTGATCAATCAGTAAACCGCATTAAACCATCACAGCCAGGATATCCTTCCCGACCACTGGTTCCTGAAATACAGAGGGCAGAAATTCTGGCAACTCTCAAACCCGTAGATGGGGTAGTGATTTTTGCTGAAACCACAGCTAATCGTTTAATTGAAGCACTGCAACCAGAGGTGTACGTTAAAGGGGGTGACTACACTTTATCCACTTTACCAGAAGCCCAAATTGTTCAATCCTATGGGGGGCGGATTGAGTTAGTCCAGGTTGAATTTCCTACCTCCACTACTCAAATCATTAACCGCATTCTTCAGGCTCGATAAGCACGTGAGAATAGAGAATGGTTAAAATTTGGTAAATTGTTGTGGGTGTAAATTGATTCTTTGTCAATTTCGGAAAAAACTTTTCATACCCTTGGGTGTTGTCTCTTCCTAGCTGGTGTCTCCCTATATACAGTATAGGCACGCTACATTAGGCATGATAGCAGGCTTACATTACGTACTAAGCACGCTTACACACTTAACTATTAACCATTAACCATTAACCATTAAACCAACACCTAACCCCCAACCCCTAACAATTAACCTGCAAGTTAATTGTTCAAGCAGCGATTAGAGTGAAGCACCGAAGCGAGACAATTGACGGACTACGATCGCACGAATTTTGGCACAAGTTGTTCATCGTAAAAGGTTTAAGGTTAGACAATTATAAGCTTGAAGGTTGTATACAAGCGGTTCCTTGCCGTAGTCTAGGTTAAAAGCATGAACTTGCTTGACTCTCGACTTTAAAACCTATCACATTCAATCTTCTTGAGTGCAACCTCAAACCCTACCCTTCATGAGCGATCAAACGGCCCGGTTACCAGCAGAAGTCTCTAACACAGTTGCCGAACTCCAGCGCCAGCTAAAGTCTAGTTCTGAAAAAAAACAACAGGCTTTGATTCAGGAACTTGCCAACACTGGCACTGCCGGGTTAGACGTGTTAATGGAATTTTTACAGGAGCAACATGCCAACCCGACTATCCTCAGTGCTGGTTTTGCCTATCAAGCCCTCCATCAAGCCAATATGCCCAAAACCAATGAATTTTTGCAAACCTATTTTCCTACTGGGGTTGTACCCCTACGTTCTGAAGCAGGCATTGATTACACACCCGTGCAACAGCTGTTAGTTAAACAAGATTTTCTCGCAGCTGACCGTCTTACTCTCGAAAAACTCTGTGAGTTAGCAGGAGCTGCTGCTCTACAGAGAAGATGGCTGTATTTTTCCGAAGTAGACAATTTCCCGATTACAGATTTGCAAACTATTGATATCTTGTGGGTTATTCACTCTCAAGGCAAATTTGGATTTTCTGTGCAGCGGGAGCTTTGGTTGTCTTTGGGCAAGAACTGGGAAAAACTTTGGCCAAAAATTGGTTGGAAAACTGGCAATCGCTGGACCCGATATCCCCATGAGTTTATCTGGGATCTCAGTGCACCAAAAGGTCATTTGCCTCTTTCCAATCAGCTCAGAGGTGTTCGGGTATTTTCCTCTTTGCTTTCTCATCCAGCTTGGTCTACTCGGATATGACTGCCATAAGCGGTCAGGAAGGAAAAAAACACAAAAATGCTTCTGATACCAAAAAAAATGGCATGATTTAAGCATTTATTTTCCTGAGAATTTGTTGACTTCACTACTCTATCTGGGAACCTTAAGTGTTGTGGGTAGTACTACAGTAGCCAGTGGACTGTGGTGCTACCAAAGGTAACCATGGGGAATGGGTTGGTTATGGCAAAAGAAAATCAACTTTTTTGTACTCTGGATGGTTTGACTCCTAAAGAACGGGAAAAAAAACGACTGAAAACTCTGCGGGATTTAGGTCTACTCGAAGCAGAAACAGTACCAGTTTTTGACGAGGCAACTCAGACTACTGCCAGATTTTTAGATGTGCCTATCTGCATTTTGGGCTTTATGGTACAAACGCAACAGCACATCAAATCAGCTGTGGGATTATCTAGAATCGGGCTAATGAATCGAGTGGCACAGTCCCGTCAGTTGCCCCGTAGTGAATGCTTTTGTAGCTATGTAGTAGATAGTCATCAAATGTTGGCGATTAATGATACAGTCGCCAACCCTGTCTTTGCTAGTAGTGTACTGGTTCACCACTACGGTATCCGTTCTTACTTAGGTGCACCCCTGTTAACTGCTGACGGAGAATGTTTAGGTACCCTAGCCGTTATGGATTTAGTACCTCGCAATTTTACCACCAAAGATTATGAGTTTTTGGCAATTACCGCTCGCTGGAGTCTCAGTGAATTTGAGCGGAATCATTTTTTGAAAAAAGAGCGTGACCGCTTTGTTAACTGGCTACCTAACTCTTCCAGAGAGGCTCAGCACTCTCTGGAAGTGGAGTCTGATCGGGAAATTTATAGCCCTAAGAATATCTGTCTAGATGGAATAGCTGGTTTTAACTCAGTTCACACCATTAAGTACAAATTACTAACTCAGCTGACACAGGAATTGCGCACACCTCTAACATCAATTATGGGAATGGCTAGTGTATTAAGTCGCCAAGTTTATGGGTCTTTGACTGATAAACAAAAAGAATATCTAGAAATTGTTTATTGCAGTGGTCGTCAGCTGGTCTTGATGGTTGATGAAATTCTTTGCTTGGGGATTTTTGAGGAAAACAGCGAACAACTAAATTTAACTGCTGTAGATATTGAAATGCTCTGTCAACAAGCAATTAACAATTTAGCACAGATAGCCCAGCAACATCGACAAAAGTTGCATTTATCTGTAGAGCCAGGGAATCGCATCTGGTTTCTGGATAAAGAAAAGGTCAGACAAATGCTATATTACCTCATATTCAGTGTGATTTACTCGGCTGAAGCAGGGGGTGAAATACGCATCCATGTCTCTCGAAAAACTGATTTGGACAGGGCTAATGTCGTGTCTTTGAAAATCGCGGTTTGGGTTTCTCACCCCTGGCTCGGAGATGGTCTACCTCAGATGTACGGACAAATTTCTGAGTTACCGTTACAATCTCCCTCAGCAGCAGCAGCAGTTGCTAATGCTTTAGAAACCCCATTCATCAATGAACGACTGGGAATAAGTGAACTACCTTCGAGTTCTAACTTCCTCTGTGACAATCAGTTTTTATCCAGTTCTTTTGACCCAGAAAGCACTAGTTGGAGTTCTGAATCGGAAAAAATACCTCAGAATAGTGAATCTCGTGAAAGTTTAGGGCTATTACTAAGCTGCCATTTAGCTAAACGCCATAGAGGAAAAATTTCTGTTCAAGGTTTGCCAGAGTTAGGGTATCGCTACGTGATTACTTTACCTAAATTAGAGTCTCCTGATCAAAACTGTTAAACCACTGTTCCGATTCATTGACTCATATGTTAAACTAATCTGGGCAACGGTGGTGTCAAGGTGATCTAGCCATCAGACCTAGACCGTATTTCTCAAAAAAACTCATAAATAGAAGACTAAGGGCTGATAAGTGTTGCTGAGTTAATAAATTATTTAACTTTGCTTAGTCTTTCTGAAGTGGTCGATAGCAAAAGTGCTAAAGACCCCCTGAGAACACCAGCTTTTCGGGAAGCGTCGAACAGTTTTTTAGTATTTAGTGAATGAATCCTGATCTATAATCTTTGATTATAGATGGGGTGGGTTCAAAGAAAAAATAGACAATGAATTCAGCATGGGCTAAGTTTACTCTCTCAAATTTACAGCTGTATCGGTGGCGAGCCACTAGCTATTTGTATCGCCTAGTGGGACTCCTAGATGCTTGGCGTCAGAGTAGCTTGCTCCTACAGTGGTCTGACCCAATAGGAGCGATGATAGTTGCTCTGGTGTTAAGTTTAGCTCCTTTTGTCTCCAATGCTCTAGTAGGCATCTTGTTAATTGCAAGTGCAGGGTTCTGGCTATTGCTAACCCTATCCGATGATACAGGAAAGCCCAAGGTCAGCCCCATTCATCTGTTAGTTGTTCTCTACTGGAGTGTTGCCACCATAGCCACCGCAGTCTCTCCGGTGAAAGGGGCTGCCTTTAGTGGTTTGGTGAAATTAACCCTTTATTTGTTGTTTTTTGCCCTGATGGCAAGGGTATTGCGTTCAGGTCGGCTTCGTAGCTGGATTATTACCCTGTTTCTCCATATATCACTTATTGTCAGTATTTACGGCTTGCGGCAGTGGTTTTTTGGGGCTGAAGCATTAGCTACCTGGGTAGACCCCACTTCCGCAGCAGCAAAACTGACACGGGTCTATAGTTATCTGGGCAACCCGAATTTACTAGCTGGTTATCTGATCCCAGCAGTATCATTGAGTTTGGCAGCAGTATTTGTCTGGCAGGGTTTGCTCCCCAAAGCCTTAGCACTGACGATGGTGGTCGTGAATTCAGTTTGTCTAGTCCTAACCTTTAGTCGGGGTGGATGGATTGGTTTTGTTGTTTGTATTTTCGTCTTCTTGATCCTGCTGGTGTATTGGTACAGTGTGCAGTTGCCCCCTAAATTACGCCCTTGGGCAATGCCAGCGCTATTAAGCAGTTGTGCTGGGGTGATGGTTCTCGCAGTCATGTTTGTTCCAGCTATACGCGATCGCATTGCTAGTATTTTTGTTGGTCGGGAAGATAGTAGTAACAACTTCCGCATGAATGTTTGGTCTGCTGTGGTGGATATGATTCGTCACCGACCTATCATTGGCATTGGTCCAGGTAACAACGCCTTCAACAAAATCTATCCCCTTTTCCAACGCCCCAAATATACCGCCCTCAGTGCCTATTCGATTTTCCTAGAAACTGCAGTAGAAATGGGTTTGATCGGGATCTTATGTTTCCTTTGGTTGTTGATGGTCACTATAAACCAAGGTATGCAACAACTAAGTCGTCTGAGAAATTTAGCTAACCGTCAGGGATTTTGGCTGATGGGAGCCATTGCCACCATGTCAGGAATGCTCGCCCATGGTCTGGTAGATACCGTTTGGTACCGTCCTCAAGTGCAGACCTTATGGTGGCTAGTCGTTGCCATTATTGCCAGTTTCTATGTCAATCCGAATTCTGACCCGTCAAAAGTTTAGAATTTTTAGGTTGCTTTGCAGGTTGGAGGTTACAAGTTACCCAGTTACAGGTTGCTAGTTTTGTGGTGACCTACCAACCTTGGCCAAAAAGCCACGCGTGCGCGTTTAACCTACCAAGCAACTAACCAACCTTGGCTAAAAGGCCACGCGTGCGCGTTCAACCTTCAATAACGTTTGAGAGCCCTTGCCATATCTCGCTGATCCTGACGCCTCTTAATCGTCTCGCGCTTATCATGGAGCTTTTTCCCTCTGCCCAAACCAATGCTGACTTTAACTAAGCCGCGCTTCAAATAAATCTTTAAGGGGACAAGGGTTAAACCTTGCTGTTCTAATTTACCGGTGAGCTTATTGATTTCCTTACGGTGCAGCAGTAGTTTTCGGCTGCGACGGGGGTCATGATTAAAATATTCGTTGATATTTTGGTACGGAGAGATATGGACATTGAGCAGCCACGCTTCCCCACCACGAATCAACCCATAGCCATCCCGCAAGTTGACCTTGCCAACTCGGATAGACTTCACCTCCGTTCCCTTTAACTCAATCCCCGCCTCGTAAGTCTCTAAAATTTGGTAGAGAAAACGAGCTTGTCGATTATCACTAATAACTTTATAACTTTCACCTTTATCACTCATAGTCTTCCCACTCCCACAAGCTTGCAGTTATTTAACTGTAGCGCCTGAGGTTAGAACTGGCGACAACGGGAAACTATTAACTTTTATGAAGATATTGAGATTTACCTGCCAAACGGTTACAATAGATACAAAAATCACAAATCGTTCATCTGTTCATGACTTGAGCATGGGTGATCAAGTTTCATGGAGAGACGGAAGTAAGGATATATCCTGAAGGTTAGTAAACAGCTAGAGAAAATGTCGCAGAGTCTACCAAAAACTCTTATTATTTGTTAGACTTAAATTAGGGTAACACCGACAGGGATTATTATGTAACTTAAATTAAAGCCGAAAACCAAGGGTTTAATAGTTGCGCTCTCTATCCCGGTGTTATAACTTTTTTGACATTTTTATGGCGCTCGCGGGATATTCCGTCAGAGAAGCGCGGAGATACCCCCTGGATGCGATTGCATCTTGCCTTGGCGGGCTAGGATCTGCCTTGGTAGATTCTGGTAGCTAAAAAGTATCGGAAAATTTTGAGGGTAAAAAAATCCTCAAAGTCTTATTAGTTTAAATAGGTAAGAGGAGGTAAGTAATGGTTACTTTAAATAAATCATTAAAGAAATATAACAAAAAATCGATAAATGCTCAAGTATCACTAGGGCGTGTCATCAATTAAGCCAAATTACAGCAGCAGCCAGATAAATTGCTCCTAGGAAGTTCTGAGCTCGCTTATCGTACCGCGTCGCGATCGCTCGATATTGCTTGAGTCGGGCAAAAAAATTC
>NZ_JAAHIG010000356.1:0-8781 GCF_010692305.1 Moorena sp. SIO4G3
TGCTTTTAGCTGAGCCAAAACCTTCCAGCCAGACACCTTCGGCAATTGCAAATCTAGGATAATCACCCCTGGGTTGACCTGTATAACCTGCTCGAGAGCACCTTCTCCTTCAGGGTAAGTCAAGGTTTGTAGCCCTATTTCCCTGATATAGCGAGAAATCACTTCAGCTGCAGTAATAGAGTCTTCGATGATCAGCACTTGGGGATTGGAGATGGCGGATTGAGTAAATTGGCTTAGCTGTTCCAAATCACTCTGGTATTCTCCGTTGGCCTCACCACTTTGTTTAATCGGCAGAGTTACTGTGAAGCAACTACCTTGACCCACTTCACTCTCGACATCTACCCTACCCCCGTGAATTTCTATGGTTCGTTGCACCAAAGCCAAACCCAATCCTGTACCGGCGTAGCGACGGGACAGACGGCTGTCAATTTGGACGAAGGATTGGAATAACTTACGCATATTTTCCTGAGCAATGCCAATACCAGTATCAATGACACTAAAACAAATAGTGTTTCTCAATAAGTCTTCCTCAGCTTTTAAAATAACGCTTCCTCCGGTTGGGGTAAACTTCACAGCATTGCTGAGCAAATTGATCAGGACTTGTCGGATACGTCGCTCATCCACTTCTATTTCCCATAGTCTCTCAGTTACCTGAGAAGTCAGCTTAATATTTTTGTGATGGGCTTGGTTTCTAACAAACATCAAGCTGGAATTGCAGAGTTTTTGGAGGGAAACAGCACCGATGTGGAGTTCCATCTTCCCAGATTCAATTTTGGCAAGGTCAAGCAGATCATTGATTAGTTCTAGCAAATGTTGACCACTGCCCTGAATTGTGCTGAGAGACTTACGCTGCCTATCTGTAATTGAACCATACACTTCCTCTTGCAAAGCTTCTGATAAACCAAGAATGGCGTTGAGGGGAGTACGTAATTCATGACTCATGCTAGCCAGAAACTCGTCTTTGAGACGAGTAGCCCGTTCTAACTGGGCATTAGCCAGAGCCAGTCTTTGATGATTTTGCCGCATCTGCTCTTCAGCATTTTTACGCTCTGTAATATCTCGACAGACTCGGATTAAACCACCATCCTCAAGTAATGTTAGAGAAAATTCCTCAGCAAATGTGCTACCATTCTTGCGCACAGCTGTAGCTTCTCCACTCCATTTTCCTGTTTTAAACAATTGGGGAAAAACTGACTTCTCAATACGCTCAATTTCTTCTGGCGGATAAATCATATGCCATTGCCGACCCACCAGTTGATCCGGTTTAGTGTAGCCAAACAATTCCAGGTGAGTCTGATTGAGGTAAAAGTATTCACCTGCTGGATTAACTAATGCTATGCCATCAGTAGCTGCTTCGAGAGCTGTTAACTGACTTTTGAGAGCTTCTTCTGCTTTTTTACGCTCTGAAATATCGGTGTGAGAACCTGCTATGCGATAAGGCTTACGTGTTTTATCCCACAGCGCCGCTCCACGAGTCAGCAGCCAACGGTAGGTGCCATCTTTGTGTAAAGCACGGAACTCTTCTTGATACTGAAAAAGCTTGCCCTCTAGATAATTATTAAAACTCAGTAAGGTTTGCTCTAGGTCGTCTGGGTGAATAATCTCTGTCCAGGATTCAAACGTATTGCTAATTTCATCATCTTCATACCCCAACATACTCTTCCAACGAGGGGATAAATACATTTCACCAGTTTGGAGATTGCAATCCCAAATCCCGTCGTTGACTCCTTCTACAGCTAAGGCAAATCGCTCTTTACTATCCCGAAGTTCCTGCTGAGCCTGTTTTCGTTGTTCTTCTACACCAATAGCGCTGGCAATCAGGTTAAGCAGTTGTTTGTCTTCTGTAGTTGGTTCTACCTGCTGCTGATACAAAACACACAGGGAACCCATTACCTTTTTGTTCCATTTGACCGCAATACCGATGTAAGTACACAGATTATAAGCCCTAATGTTGGGATCAGTTTGAGCATAAGCTGTATTCTGGAGATCCTGCTTGACAACTGACTCATCAGTTCCTTCTCTAATAACGTCGTAGCAAATACGTCCTTTTGCGCTATCCATAGTCGGGTAATCTGGCGGGACTTGCCACTGTCCTAATGTCACAAGTTGATTGTATTCCAGGCAATTATAGAGAGCAAAACTAGCATTGAGTAATTGCCCACAAACGGCTACCAGATGATTAATATTTTTGTCGGGATTGCTACCAAAATTAAGAAAGCATTCATTAAGTTTCTCCAGTCGGTCTTCAAATTGCTTCCGATGAGTAAAGTCTCGAATAACCCCTACAATATAGGGATTATTTTTAGAATCGAAGAAACGAGTTTTCTTGGTAGAAATGAAATGAAGGATACCCTTAGCATCAGTAAAGTATTCTTCATTTTCATTAACGACACCATTCTTGATGACGAGTTGATCGGTTTTTCTAAAAACCTCAGCTTCTTCTGAGATGAAAAATTCAGAATCTGAATGACCTAATAGTTGCTCTCTAGAATATCCGATAAACTCACAAAAGCTATCATTAAAGAATTTCCATTTATAAGATCTATCTTTTACAAAAATTGGATCAGATACTGCATTAATTATGTTCGTGATAAAGTCTTTGGTTGCTGCCAGTTCTGTGTTAGCTACTTCTAGTTCCAAGGCATGATTACTCAACTCTTGATTGAGCTGAGTAACTTGGGCTTCTACTTGCTTTCTCTGGGTGATATCTCGGAAATACCAGATTCTAGTATAGTAATCACTAGCTTCAGACACCACAGAGCCAGAGTAACGGTCAAAAATCCGACCATCATTCAAGTAAATTTCATCACAACTTACTTCGCTCGGATGTTCATACAGATACTTCAACCTGTGGATAAATTCTTTAGGTTTATTTAGCTTAGATAGCACACTTTTCAATATTTTTTGGTCGTCACCAGAGTTGAGAATCTCCTCTGGGATATTCCACATCTGACCAAAACGGCGATTGTGCCATAGGATTTTTTGGTTTTCGTCAATAACTAATATACCATCAATTGATGCCTCTTGTTGCGCCCTTAACAGAGAGTTAGTTCGTTTTAGTAAATTTTCACCCTGTTTACGCTCGGTAAGATCGCGAGCAATAACACAGTTGTATTCTTGATCATTAAACTGTAAATAATTAACCCCAATTTCTACAGGAAATTCCCGCCCGTCTTTAGTGCGATGTACTGAATCTTGCTTAAAACAACCTTGCTGTTTCAGATTTTTCCAAAACGGTGACCAGTTATCTTTTGACAGTAAGGTATCGATATTATAAAGGTGCAACGTCAGTAGTTCTTCACGGGAGTAGCCAAGGAAATTACAAGCAGCTTCATTGACATAACAAAATCGGCCATCCTGTTTTGATAAAAAAACTGCATCCCCTACCCGATCCAGAGAAAACTCGATCAGCCTTAGTGTTTCCACAGTAAGGAGACGTTCTGCAATCTCTTGCTGCAATTGAGTGTTTAGTCGTGATTGCTCAGCTGCATAACGTTCCCTTTGCTTAAAAGCAGTCAACAGACTATCAGCCATACGATTGAAATTGATACTAAGTTTCCCTACTTCATCTTTCGTCCACACCTCGACTCGTGCTTCCAAATTGCCAGCAGCAAATTCTTGGGTAGTTTTTTGTAGCTGTTTGACTGGTTTAGCAATTGATCGTCCAAGCAAGATAGCCAAAAAGATATCTGCGATTAAGGCTATAGCAAGGACGCTCAGCTCAAGTTCTAAATTATCCCTAAGGAATTGATTGAAAGAGGATTCAGTAGTTCCTCTGACTAACACTACTGTGGCTTCACTATCAAAATTAGTTAGAGCTTTAGCGACTATAGTGTACGATTGCTTACCCAAGGTTTGGCGTGTGTAAACTACCTGTGATGTTTGGGCAACTGCTTTCTCCAACAGGGACCCGTCTACTAAATGTAAACTCGATTCTCCTTGCTCTAAATCTTTAACATCACTGTTATCCAAAGCAGCAGTGGCTAAGTTAAATTCCCCCGAACCCTGGCGATAGTAGATGGCACTATAGCCTTTGTCAACCCCCTGCAGGGTGTTGTGAACTATGGGCAATTTGCCATTGACCAAGTCACCAGACACCAAGACAGCTACTATATTTCCAGTCTCTGGGTTCTTGACTGGAGTGAGTGTGTAACGAATTAGGGCGTCTTGTTCAACAAAACCATTCGGTAACTGAGGTGACTCCTTAGCTAACTCAACCCAGCTGACAATTTGACTGCTCCCAATCCCCGTTCGATTCTGGAAAACTTGACTGACTAATTGATTAGGATTAAACCTCTCTCCTGTACGGTCAGCGTTAGCATTAGCAATAATCTTGCCATTGGTACCTACTAAAGTGCCATATTCAATGTTGCGGGCTTTAATTTCGTTCCTCAGAACCCGTCTGACTTCAGCCTTGAGGGCTGCTTTGATAGGCTGACCAGAATGATGAGCGATCGCAGCAGCAATGATGGCAGCATTATCGGCTTGACTACGGAAGCCCAGCTTAGTTTGCTCAAGTTTAGAATTGTAGTTAGTCTCGGTGAGTGCTAATTGAGAC
This sequence comes from Moorena sp. SIO4G3, assembly GCF_010692305.1. Taxonomy (NCBI): domain Bacteria; kingdom Bacillati; phylum Cyanobacteriota; class Cyanophyceae; order Coleofasciculales; family Coleofasciculaceae; genus Moorena; species Moorena sp. SIO4G3. Next base: position 4,559 of record NZ_JAAHIG010000356.1, read on the forward strand.
TCAGCTTGGTCTCGTAGTTCGATTTGCCCTCCTATTACCATCATTGAAGCAGCGACGCCGAAGAATCCAATCAGAGAAATTAGCTCAGAGGCAAACAAACCAGTAAGCAGCTTACTACTTAGTGGTAAGTTATAAAACCACTGTAGGCAGCCTAACCGAATGTCTTGGGAAGGGTTAGGGACAGAGGGATAATCTTGCATAATCCAGGGGAATTTGCTTATGGCATTGCATTTTCGTGCGTCTGTAACTGAGATCCAATTCGCTAGTGCCGATTTGGTCCGGGCAATCTCGGAAACAGCATAGTTGTAGATAAATCAACGTCGATAAATCAACGTCGATAAATCAACACATTGCTCATGCTTGTTCGCTACGATGCCGCCGGAATCGATATGACACCATTGTTGCTTTGTTGATTTAGCCCCGTCATGGAGGATTCTGCTGAAGTTTTAATTTAAAGACTATCGGTGATAACACGCAAATTAGAGCTGAAATCCCAAGCTAGAGCCTCGGTTAATGTAATAATAGAAGTTGACAAATTTTTAGATATATGCATGTAGAAAAAATCCATTACACAAGACTAGTAAACCTTGCAAGTACACCTTGGTAGAAATTTGTGACGAGTTCCTTTGAAAATGACCAGATCAGGGAATAAGGGGATGAGGGGGTGATTTTGACTGGTCAGTGATTTGGAGCGTAATCTACTCAATTGACCATAATTGACCATCGTTTGTTCAGGAAATGGGCAAGTTTCTGGTGTAGGTTTCTATGGGACTCTCAATTGTCCTGGTGGCAAAACCTGCCCTAAACCCTCTATTGGACTTCAACTGAGGTCTTGCACCATTGTCATTAATCGTAGGGTGGGCAGTGCCTACCAACGTGGTTTGCAAGCTTCATTATCTGTCTGATGCACTGCCCACCCTATATGAACTGCCCACCCGACATGAACTATTGGACTAAACCCTCTATTGGACTTAAATACCAAGGCGCTGCATCGCTAATCCTAGGGTGGGCAGTGCCTACCAACGTGGTTTGCAAGCTTCATTAATTATCTGTCTGATGCACTGCCCACCCGACATGAACTGCCCACCCGACATGAACTAAACCCTCTATTGGACTTAAATACCGAGTTATTGTATATGTACTTGTGTATACTTATTTAATAAAAAGCAAAAGATAGATAAAAAACTATAAATTTCTTAGAGAGGCCTATACTCAGCGTGAGTCAGCATCAACTTGTATCTCCTGAACAGCGGTCTAATGAACCCCAAAGGTACTATGATCCACAAGCGATCGCCCGCTACTATCGTTCCAGACCTTGGGTAGTGATTTGGCGTTGCCTGAGGATTGTCTGGGGTTTCGCTAGCTTTGTTTTTAGTATTAAGTTAGACCAATGGCGCAACCGGACTGAGCAGAATAAGTTAAAACGAGCCACACAGCTGCGGGAACTTCTGACTAACCTCGGTCCAACCTTTATTAAAGTCGGACAAGCTCTTTCCACCCGCCCTGACTTGATTCGGCAAGATTTTTTAGATGAACTGATCAAACTACAAGACCAGCTGCCTCCCTTTGACAATGCGATCGCATTGTCCCAGATCGAGCAAGACTTAGGGCGCTCCATCCAAACACTGTTTAGCGAAATTTCCCCAAAACCTGTAGCAGCCGCTAGTCTCGGTCAAGTCTATCGGGCTAAACTCCACACCGGTGAAGAGGTGGCGGTTAAGGTACAACGTCCTAACTTACGCCCTGTCCTCACCCTAGATCTTTATTTGATGCGGTGGGCAGCTAGCTGGATTGCCCCCTGGTTACCACTCAATCTCGGTCATGACCTAACTTTGATTGTAGATGAATTTGGTACTAAGCTCTTTGAGGAAATTAATTATCTCAATGAAGGTCGCAATGCCGAACGATTTGCTCTAAACTTCCAAGACGACCCCACTGTCAAGGTTCCAGCAATATACTGGCGCTACAGCAGTATCCGTGTACTCACCCTAGAGTGGATTGATGGCTTCAAGTTAACAGACACAGAACGTATTGAAGCCTTAGGACTAGACACCGCAAGCTTGATTAAAACTGGTGTCACCTCTGGTTTGCGTCAGTTGTTAGAGCATGGCTTTTTCCATGCTGATCCTCATCCAGGTAACTTATTTGCTCTTCCGGATGGACGCATGGGCTATATTGACTTTGGCATGATGGATCAGTTAGATCAGGATACCAAAGAAACCATTGTCAGCTGTGTTGTTGATCTAATTAATCAAGATTATCAATCATTAGCCCAGGCGTTTGTTAAATTAGGTTTCCTAGCACCCAACACAGATATCCAGCCGATTATCCCAGCCTTAGAAGCTGTCTTGGGACAAGCAATTGGTGAAAGTGTCGGAAATTTCAACTTCAAGACGATCACCGATCAGTTCTCAGAGTTGATGTACGACTATCCTTTCCGGGTTCCAGCCAAGTTTTCCTTAATTATCCGTTCTCTGGTGACTCAGGAAGGACTGGCACTGACTTTAGATCCGAACTTCAAAATTGTCGAGGTTTCCTACCCCTATGTAGCTCAGCGTTTGCTTACCGGTGAAACTCCACAAATGCGGCGGCGTTTGATTGAGGTTTTGTTCAAAGACGGTAAATTCCAGTGGGAACGACTGGAAAATATGATTGCGATCGCTCGGTCTGATCAGAACTTTGATTTGCTACCAACCGCTCAACTTGGTTTGCAGTATCTCTTGTCTGAGGAAGGTCAGTTTCTGCGACGTGAACTGTTGTTAGCGTTAACCGAAGATGACCAACTCCATGGAGCAGAAATTCAGAGTCTGTGGAACTTAGTCAAAGATGATTTACCCCCAGAACGTTTATTCAATGTAGCTTTGAATGCACTAAGTACTATTTCCAGTGATGGGATTGGGGCTATTTTACCGAAAGCTCCTGCTGTGAGTAGCAAATAGTATGTCAGACCAACTGGCCTACAACGATATTCCTGATCATGACTACTTACTCCTGACTATTGACTACTTGTTGTTATTGTAATTAGCGCCGGTTCCCAAACGTTATAGCATTTGGTGGGTTACAGCCCGAAAAAAAATCAATGCTGCGCTTAACCCACCCTAGTAAATTAGAAAATTATAGTTACCACAACTACCGGATCGCATTCGCCGCTTTAGCAATCCGTGTCGGAATTGTGATAATTTTTGATACCCTATTCCCTACTCCCAGATCTGCTTTTATATAGCGATGCAGCGCGGTCTTGGGGAGCCAGTGCGGTCTTGGGGGTTCCCCCCATGAGCAACTGGCGTGGTTTCCCCCATCAGCGACTGCATCAAGACAATGTCGGGATAATTACCCTTAATAAAAACCTCCCCATCTCCCCATCTCCCCATCTCCCCATCTCCCCATCTCCCCATCTCCCCACCCTCTCCTTAATTATGGGTATTCAACCAGACTTGATATTCCCTATTCCCTATTCCCTATTCCCTATTCCCTTTGCTATCATTTTTTGTAATAATCTTCACAGGCACTAAAAGCATGAAGATTAGGAGTTATTTGTGTATAATTTTTGGCCAGACCCACCGTATTTTTTGTTAATTTTTGGTTTGTTTGCTGGGATTACCTGTGGGCTAGCTTTTGAAGCTACACTCAAAGAAAAAGTACAGGAATGGTATAAGACCAAATCCAGTGAAACCCTGGCTGAAATTAAAGGAATGCAGTTACTGCTTCCATTTGTGGGAATTGGTATTGGGATTTGCCTGTTTCTAGCCTCTGGGTTAGGAATTTTTGCCTTGCCCTATTGGTTGTGTTACTCAATCTCCATACCGATGACGTTGTTTATTAGTGGGCTAGTTTGGTCACAACTCGGTAACCTGTTGATTCAGTTAGAGCGAGGTGGTTCCAAAGCTCTAGATTTAGATTCCTGGGAATAGATATAGCGCTACGCGCAAGGCAATAGGCATGCTAGCAATAGGCAATAGTGAAGAAAAAAGCTTACTAATCAAGGGATTGAGCAATTTGAATTTTTCTTCATTTGTAAAACACCATAGTGCGTAGTGCTATAAACAGGCTAATTTGTGATTAGTGATTGGGAGTTTTTTCCCATACTATCGGTCAGCTACTAATGGGTAATTGGTAATGGGTAATAGGTAATGGGTAATGGGTAATGGGTAATGGGTAATGGGTAATGGGTAATGGGTAATTGCCTTTTGCCCATTTCCTACTCCCTACTCCCTACTCCCTAA
>NZ_JAAHIG010000357.1:0-8743 GCF_010692305.1 Moorena sp. SIO4G3
GCGAACAGCTACCCTGAGGCAGCTCAATCGACAATTAATCGCAGAGGTTCTTGAACACAAGCGCATTGAGGATGCCCTTAGGGAGAGTGAGGAACGGTTTGCTCTGGCTATTCAAGCCAACACCAACGGACTCTTTGAAATCAACCTGAAGACCTATGATCATTACTACTCGCCCCAATTTCTCAGCCTGATTGGCTACCCATTAGATCAAGATGGACCGACCATTAATGAATTACTGGCACTGATTCATATTGAGGATATTGATGAGGTGAAAGCCATCCTAGATAACCTATGTGCTGGACGAAGTTCTCAGCGATGCAGCGCGGTCTTGGGGGAAACCCCCATGAGCGACTGCATCAAGAAGTGGAAACAAAAGTTTCGTCTGCTGCGCACAGATGGCTCAATTTCCTGGATTCTCTCGACTGGCCTGGTGATCAAAGATCATAACGGTGAAGTGGTTCGTCTAGTTGGTACCTTTACTGACATTACTGATAGCCAGAGAGTTAAAGCCTTATTAGCTGGACAAAATCGTATCCTGGAAATGATTACCCAGTGGGAGAAGTTGCCAGATGTACTAGACCGACTGGCTCGGTTGATTGAGGAGCAATTGCCCAAGATTAGGTGTGCCTTCTTGCTGGTGGACAAAAATGGGGTTAATCTGCATCATACTGCCGCCCCCAGCCTTCCAGAATCCTACATTCAGGCAATTGATGGTATGGTGATTGGTCCATATATGGCTTGCTGTGGCACTGCCGCCTATTGGCGAGAACCGGTCATGGTTAAGGATATTGCTACTCATCCCCTGTGTCGAAATATAAGGGATTTTGCACTCTCCCACAATCTCAGAGGGTGTTGGTCTATCCCCATTTTGTCCACTCAAGGGACGGTGCTAGGCACCTTCTCAACATACTACACTGAACCTCATACCCCAAACCGCGAAGAGCAACAACTGGCGGATAAGGCCACCCAACTCGCTAGAATTGCCATTGAGCGCTCTGTGGCACAGGAGGATGTACTCCGTACAAATGCCATGCTCAAAGCACAACAAGAAGCTGCCATTGATGGAATTTTAGTGGTTGATGAAAATTTTAGGGTGGTTTCGTACAACCACCGTTTCTGTGACTTGTGGCAGACTCCAGAACAGTTGTTTCAAGCCAATGATATTAAAGAATTGCTCAAGCAGCTGAGTTCTCAACTGAAGCATCCCGAAGAATTTCTGGCTCAGGTGGACTATCTCCAGGCTCATCCCAAAACAACGAACTACGATGAACTTTTAATGAAAGATGAGCGTATTTTTGACTTTTATTCAGCACCAGTGCTTACCAGTGGTGGGGATTACTATGGTAGAATCTTCTGCAACCGAGATATCACTGAACGCAAGCTATCAGAGGCAAAACTACGGCAGGCGGAACAGAAGTATCGCAAGTTAGTTGAGTCAGCTGGTGATGCCATTCTGATGGCAGATGCGGAAACCGGAATCATCCTGGAAGCCAATCAGATGGCGGAACAGATGCTCGGTCGTGGCAGAGATGAAATTATTGGGTTGCATCAGAGTCAGATTATTCCACGAGAACGATTCAAAGCCTACTCCCAAATTTTCCAGCAACATGTGGAGGCAGGGGGTGTATTTCAAGTAGAACTGGAATTACTGCATCAAGTTGGTACAACCGTGCCTGTAGAAGTTAGTGCGACTACTTTGGAGCTGCAAGGCAAGACAGTTGTGCAGGGAATTTTTCGAGACATTAGCGATCGCAAACAGGCAGAACAGGCGTTGAAGCAGGCTAAAGTTGACGCGGAAGTAGCCAATCGGGCTAAAAGTGAATTTTTAGCCAACATGAGCCATGAATTACGTACCCCCCTTAACGGCATTTTAGGTTATGCCCAAATCCTCCAAGAGGAACCACAACTGAGCGCTACGCACAAAGAGCAGCTCAGTATTATTCAGCAAAGTGGTCAGCATCTGTTAACCCTACTCAATGACATCCTGGATCTATCAAAAATCGAAGCCAGAAAAATGGAACTTGATGTCAGAGATTTTCAGTTTCCCAAGTTTCTCGAAGGTATTGTGGAAATTGTGGTGATCAGTGCTAAACAAAAAAACATTTCATTCCGTTACGAATTCCTTTCGCCTCTGCCTGAATTTGTCAAGGGTGATGAAATAAGACTGCGACAAGTTCTGATGAACCTTTTGGGAAATGCTGTCAAATTTACAGATACTGGTGAGGTAACGTTTAAAGTTGGTTATTTGGGGTGTTCAGAGTTGAACGTTGATCGGTTTAACCTTGTTCGCGTTAGCGCAGGGTCGGCCGAAGGCCACGCTTTCGCCGTAGGCGACGCTGAAGCGTGGCCAAAAGGCCAAGGTTCTCAAGACAACCTACCCTACGGTAATGCCAAAGGCGAACAACCTAAAAACCGTCAAGCTTTAACCGAAAAGCAAGGTACTCAAAAAATGCGCTTTGTGATAGCAGACACTGGCATTGGTATCCCACCAAAACAACTAGCAGAAATATTTTTGCCATTCCATCAAGTGGGCAATACTGACCGTCAGGTTAATGGTACAGGCTTAGGACTATCGATTAGTAAACGTTTAGCGGAATTAATGGGTAGTGAATTAAAGGTGAAAAGCACTGTCGGTCAAGGTAGTATTTTTTGGCTAGATTTAGATTTGCCAGAGGTTTCCGAGGAACAACAAGGAGGACAAGGAATTCTAGAATCCACTAAGGAAGAGAAAGCTGAAGACGTTATGCCTGTAGCTCCATCGCCAGATCAAATATCCGTTCTGTATGAACTAGCAATTATGGGTGATATTCGAGGCATCCAAGAGGAAGCTAATTTGATTGAACAGTTGGATGATAAATTCATTCCATTTTCTCAAAAGTTGCGTCAATTATCAAAAGGGTTTAAAGAAAGACAAATTCTGGAATTTGTTCGGAAGTACATGGATACAAAAGACCGCGAAGCTCATCGAATAAAATCAAAGGATTTAAAAACTCCAGATAAAGTTAGTAAAAAATAAAGTCTATATCTTTAAAAATAATCGCCATTTAAATGACTAGTTAAGCCAGGGATAAGTTATTCTATTTTTAAGGGTGATTTTAATTAGGTTTATTTTTATTAAATTGCACTATTTTTTTTACAAAAAAATATCCGAGTATTTTTGCTCTTATTAATTAGCCATTGATTAGCGAAAACCCCCAATAACGAGTTCATGTGATTATGAATATTTCCTCAGTAACTCAAACTAATCATCATTCCTCTTCCCGGAAAATTACCCTAACTGAGAGCTATAACAAAATTGGCTATAAAGGTGTAATTGTGATTGTTGATGATAGTCCGACTAATTTAGGGGTGATGTTTGAGTTGTTGAGCAATTCTGGATTTAAAGTCTTAGTCGCTCAAGATGGCTATAGTGCGCTCGAAAAAGTAAACTATGCTCAACCGGATCTAATCTTACTGGATATTATGATGCCCGGAATTGATGGGTTTGAAACTTGCCGTCGCTTGAAAGCTCAAGAGTCAACTAGAGACATCCCAGTTATTTTTATGACGGCTCGTACTGATACTCTCGACAAAGTTAAAGGTTTCAGGCTCGGTGCAGTAGATTATCTCACTAAACCAGTGCAGCAGGAAGAAGTAAGAGCGAGAGTAAACACTCACTTGAAAATCGGGCGTTTACAAAAGCAACTACAAGCACAAAATTTTCAGCTCCAAAAGGAAATCAAGCAGAAACAAGAAGCTGAGCATAAATATCGCAGTATCTTTGAAAATGCCACTGAAGGCATTTTTCAAGTTACACCAAAAGGAAAATTTATCACCGCTAATCCAGCCCTAGCAAGTATTTTGGGCTATCAGTCGCCAGAACAACTGATTAATCAAGTCACGGATATTGGGAAAGAACTCTACCTCGCACCGAGGCGTCGTGACGATATATTAGCCCTAATCCACAAAGAAGAAACATTATCAGAGGTTGAGTCCGAGGTCTATCGGAAAGATGGTATGGTAATTTGGATTTCGGAAAATATACGAGCAGTCAGAGACAATTTTGGAGATTTACTCTACTACGAAGGCACAGTGAGCGACATTACAGAGCGTAAAAAAGCTGAAGATGAACTTCGTCGTGCCCAAACCCAAGGTGAGCGTTTGCTGCTTAATATCTTGCCCGAACCGGTCGCAGAACAGTTAAAAAAAGGAGAACGTACTCTGGCAGAAAGTTTTGAAGATGTAACTGTTTTGTTTGCTGATTTAGTTGACTTTACCAAACTCTCAACCCAAACCTCTCCCACCGAACTGGTCGAAATTCTCAATGTAATTTTCTCAGAGTTTGACCAACTAGCTGAGGAGCATGGTGTCGAAAAAATTAAGACGATTGGTGATGCTTATATGGCTGTTGCCGGTCTGCCAAAAGCCTGCAAGTATCATGCGGATGCGATCGCTAAAATGGCATTGGATATGCAAAAATTAATTGCGCAATACAATGCTCAAACGAATCAGAATTTCCGTCTCAGGATTGGCATCAACAGTGGACCAGTGGTGGCTGGGGTAATTGGAATCAAAAAATTCAGCTATGATTTGTGGGGTGATACCGTAAATATGGCTAGCCGTATGGAATCTCAGGGTATACCAGGTGGCATTCAGGTTACAGTTACTACCTATGAGAAATTAAAAGATAAGTACCGGTTTGATAAACGGGAACCCTTTGAAGTCAAAGGCAAAGGGAAAATGACTACTTATCTGCTCACAGGTCCTAAAGCAATGGGTAATCGGTAAGTGACCATACTATAGTTGACTTGACTTGACCCTTGAGGGATTTCTTAAGTTCAGCAGTTCAGCACTTCAGCAACACCGTAAATTAAACTAACCCGTCAACAACTCACCGCTAAGTCTGATCAGACTATAGCGGGAGCTTGCTAGAAGCTCATAGTTGACCAGACTAAGATCGTTCTAATGGTCTACGTTACTTGAGTCATAACACCTGTAGATGCGTGCCAGTCTTCAGCTCTGTTGTTAGCAATTAAACATCTGTAGTGAGTTAAGGAAGTGTTGCTAACCTAAAAAGCTTTTGTAACATGGTCGAGGCAAACTTTACCCACATTGTGGAGAGATCAAAGTAATGCGAGTTTTCGTGCTAGATAAAGACAAACAACCTCTGGATCCATGTCATCCGGCACGGGCTAGAGATCTACTTAAAAAAGGGAGAGCTAAAGTTTTCAAGCGCTACCCATTTACTATTATCATGCAGGATATATCGTTACAGGATTCTGTTGTTCATCCACACCGAATAAAAATAGATCCAGGCTCTAAAACGACGGGAATAGCTATTATTCAGGAGCAAACTGGACGGATCACAAGCGCCTTAGAAATCAATCATAGAGGGCAGCAAATTAAAAACTCTCTAGAGTCTAGACGAGCTTTAAGGCGAGGTAGACGAAATCGAAAGACTCGTTACCGTAAACCTCGTTTCCTTAATCGAAAACGCCCAGAGAGTTGGTTGCCTCCATCATTAATGAGTCGAGTATTTAATATCGAGGCTTGGGTTAGGAGACTAATAAAACTGTGCCCTATAACCGCAATATCTCAAGAATTAGTTCGATTCGATACTCAAAAAATGCAAAATCCAGAAGTATCAGGAATTGAGTATCAACATGGTGAACTATTTGGGTTTGAGGTAAAAGAGTATCTACTCGCTAAGTGGGGAAATAACTGTGTTTACTGTGGCGCTATTGATACACCTTTAGAAGTTGAGCACATTATACCAAAATCAAAAGGTGGCAGTAATCGAGTTAGTAATTTGACTCTTGCTTGTCGGTGCTGTAATCAGAAAAAAGGCAATAACCCGATTGATGAATTTTTAATAAAAAAACCGGAAATTCTCAAAAAGGTATTAGCTAAAGCAAAAACCCCTTTGAAAGATGCAGCAGCCGTCAACGCAACCCGTTGGGAATTATGGAGAAGACTAAAATCAACTGGGCTGCCTGTGGAAACAGGTTCTGGTGGCCTGACCAAGTTCAACCGGAAAACCAGAGGTCTTGATAAAACCCATTGGACTGATGCTGCTTGTGTAGGTAAGTCCACTCCTAAGAGATTACTGCTAAACGGAGTGAAGCCATTGACAATTACAGCTAAAGGTCATGGTGTTCGTCAAAGATGCCGACCAAATAAATACGGTTTTCCAAAGGCTCATGCTCCTGCCGCTAAATTCTTCAGGGGTTTTCAAACGGGAGATATAGTCAAAGCTGATATCAAAAAAGGGAAATATGCCGGAAAGTACACAGGCCGTATAGCTATTCGTCATCGCCCAAGTTTTGTACTTCAGACTTCTGACAAAAAAATTGATGTACATCCAAAGTACTTACAGACAATCTTTAAAGCTGACGGTTATGAATACCAAGCTAATTAATACTGATTCGATGCACGCTCATTTTATTTATCTGCGGGAATTCCCAAGGGGCTGTGTACAGAACCTGCGTCCGCACTTTATACGCCCCGTCTCCCGCTAAAACTAACGTTTATAACGGGAGGGGAATTCCCGTCTTTAAGATGGAAAAATAACCCAGAGTGAGCAACCTGTGCTACTATCTGGGAAAATCCTCCTAGCTGAGATCACCAATGGGTAAGGTTCTGGTGTTAAACGCCTCCTATGAGCCGCTCAACATCACCAACTGGCGACGGGCAGTTGTCTTGTTGATCAAGGGTAAGGCAGAGCGTATCGAACATAACGGCAAATACGTTTACGCAGATTTTCCACTGCCTACAGTGATTAGACTGCGCCATTACGTCCGGGTACCCTACAAAGAGATTCCCCTTACCCGTCGTAACATCCTGCACCGTGATGGTCACTCTTGTCAATACTGCGGCTACAGCGGTGATGACTTAACGTTAGATCATGTAATTCCTCGTTCTCGCCATGGAGGTGAGTCCTGGGAAAATATTGTTACAGCTTGCGTGCGCTGCAACGTCAAAAAAGGGAATCGCACCCCTAAAGAAGCCAACATGATGTTGCAAACCCAACCCCGGAGACCTTATAGTAGTCTCCACTTTGAAATTGCTAAACACTTAAAAACTGGACGGCATCAGGAGTGGCGGAAGTATGTGATTGGTGCCTAGTCCGCTAAATCATGTCACGACTAATGAAGCCAAAAGGGGATTAACCAATGGCTAATGACTAATGACTACTAACTAATGACTAACAATTTACTTAACAGTGGTGCATCTAGCTTAGATTCAGAACAGGTTGATGCTAAAGCGCAACCGTCATCTACTCAAGATGTAAATTCTTCCGTGGGAAATTCCCAAACAAAAAGGCGGCAGTCGCCTACATCAGCCTCAAAAGTACATTCAAAAGTACAACAGTTCCAAGAGACTCTAGAGCGTCATCAAAATGAGCGGCAACTGATCATCCTACAAGATTTCCCTGACCCAGATGCTCTCTCTAGCGCTTGGGCTTACCAGCTGATTGCCCAGGAGTATAATATCCAATGCGATATTGTCTATGCTGGTACCCTCTCTCACCAGGAAAACATTGCCCTGGTTAAGCTGACTGGTTTACCAAGCAAACGCTGGAGTGTGGAGAGCACAAAAAATCAAGATTTATCGGTGTATCAGGGCTATGTGCTGATTGATAATCAGGGTACAACCACCCAGCTGTTACCGATTGTTACCGAGGCGAATATTCCTCTAATGGCAATATTTGATCATCACAGTAGTCAAGGGGAGTTGAAAGCAGAATTTATTGACCTTCGTCCTCAAGCAAGAGCCACCGCGACGCTATTAACCCATTACCTTCAGGCTGGGTTACTACAGCTTGATAGTAGCATTAGTGAACATATCAAATGTGCTACAGCCTTGATGCATGGTCTGCGCTCTGATACTAATATGCTGATGCAGGCTCAGGAAGAGGATTTCTTGGCAGCTGGATATCTCAGCCGCTTCTACGACACTCAACTCCTTAACGCTATACTCAAGACATCTCGATCTCGCCGAGTGATGGATGTTATTGAGCGATCGCTTAAATATCGCATTGTCCAAGATAACTTCTCTATGGCTGGTGTCGGCTATCTTCGCTATGAAGACCGGGATGCTATTCCCCAAGCTGCTGACTTTTTAGTTACTGAAGAAAATGTTCACACTGCTGTGGTTTATGGGATTGTTTACGATGAAGACCAAGAATTAGAAGTGGTGATTGGTTCCTTGAGAACCAATAAGTTAACCCTCGACCCTGATGAATTTATCAAAGAAGCTTTCGGTCAAGACAGTCATGGGCGTTTCTTTGGTGGTGGACGCATGATGGCTGGTGGCTTTGAAATTCCGACGGGATTCTTGAGTAGTTTTAATGACAAATCGGAGTATGCCAAGCTCAAGTGGGAGGTGTTTGATACCCAAGTCAAGCAAAAACTACTGCGGTTAGTTAATCCCCAGGATACGGTAATCTAAAGTGACTAAGAGCTCATTCGTAAACTCGCTGTAATCTTTGTAGGATAAGGCTTGCGCTAAAATAGAACAATTGAACTATTTAATACCGAAAAGACAATCATAGCAAGGCTTTCAGACTTATTAAGATTTCCTTTACAAATCAGCTCTAATACCAACTAATTAACTCAGGAGTGTTTTGAGTGTAGCGATTGCATTATAAGCTACTGTCAACAATCAGCCCGTCAATAACTCACCGCTAAGTCTTTAAGACTATAGCGGGAGCTTGTAAAAAGCTCATAGTTGACCAGACTAAGCTCTAAGCGAGCTACGTTAT
>NZ_JAAHIG010000358.1:0-8702 GCF_010692305.1 Moorena sp. SIO4G3
GATTTCACGAGGGATGGATTTTCACCATCATGGTTATCAAGTTATCATGGTTCAGTAGACCAAGCAGCTAATCCCCCAAATCTTTTATGGGATAAGGTTTATAGCTAACGAATCGCACCTGGCTGTAGTAATCAGGGTTATCCCTTAATTCAGAAAGGTGACAGACAAGAGGACAGGCATTAATAGGACATCGATTTTTATCGTACCAATTGAACCGGTCAGCTAACAAATAATTATACTGAGCACACAGCATAGACAGCCAATTGTCTATCTTGAGTTTTTGCTCTTTTGTTGGACGTAAGCGGTATTGATAAGCGATTCTCACTGTTCTTGTTCTTTCGGATATCGACCTATTACAATTATTATAGTATGCAGCTATTCAAACCGCTAGTCAAAATAAAAACAATAAAAATGACAATTAGACTTACCGATTTTGAGAAAAAACAGTTGGAGCAAGAAGCAGAATGGAGAGGAATGACTCACTCATCGTTACTTAGAAGCTTGATAGCCCGTTTCCCTGTTCGCGTAGCGTAGGCTTTGCCGAATCCAAGAGATCCTGTGCAAAATTCATCCCACATCTCAATGCGCATTGAGATGTGGGATGAATTTTGCCGGACAGCTAAATCACCATCGGAATTACCAACTGTCATAATTGGTTTTTTACCAATGTAGCGGTCAATGTCCACTACTTTACCTTCGTTATTATTAATCGGTTTGACCAGTATTGGTGTCTTAACCAAGACATGAGAGCCGTCGTCTTTGGTAATAAACTTAGTTTGGACGGTCGTACCAATAATATTTTCAGGGGGAACACCGTAGGTATCTTCGGCATAGGAGCGAATGAAATCAAGTCCCGCCCCAGAACAAATATAGACTTTGAAATCATTACTCCTGAGATAATTGACCAGTTCAACGATGGGCTGGTAAGTAACCTGTATGTATGGCACTCCAAAGTCTGGATGCTTGGAATTATCCAGAAAAAACCTCGCCTTCTGTTGATAGTATTCCGGTGTTAATCCCTGGAGTTTGAGGTCTTCAAAAATGGCATCCCTTTTAGTCGAAAAGGCATTACCTAGCATATCTTTGATAAATAACCCGTAAATATTTTTGGGTTTTTCATTCCACAGGGTTCCATCATTATCAAAGACCGCGATGCGATCGCTAGGACTAACGTAGTTATCACTGTTGGGATTGGTAACCTCTTGCACAAAGTCAAAAATCGTTTGCTTAGCCGCACCGGCATTCCAAGACAGTAAGGGGTCATAGTCGGCAGCAGCAGGGGGAGATGCCACAAAGCCTCCTAGGCAAAACACTGATAAGAGAATCGAGAGGAAAACTAAGAACGTTCTTTTTTTCATGAGCTAAGATTTCTCGGGTGTAATTGCTGATCCGCTTTAAGGCAAACAAGGCTATTTTTACCGACCAAACCAATCTTGTCAATATAGCGCTACGCGCAAGGCAAAAGGCATGCATGCTAGAGGCAAAAGTTGACCTGCATTAGCGCACCGAGGGAGTAGGTTTTTACATTTAGAGTCAAAGGGAGAGTGTGGGATTCCCGATTCCCTGTTCCCTAAAAACCAAGAACGAAAGTACCTAACAGCATTGGGCAGACAAGAGCAGAAAAATCAAGGGACAATTATTCCGACTACCTCCTATATAATTCCCATTTCTCCTAACTCCGTAACTCCAACTCCTGACTCCTAACTCCTGACTCAATCCCATACAAAATACTTTTTCAGCAAACCCTACTTACAAAAAAAATAGCCGTAGAAATACTATCCACGGCTATGTCAATCACATATGTCAGAAGTTTCCAAAAACCTTGGTGAAGGGGGGAAACCCCCCCATAAATTTAAGGTGTTATGGTAATAACCAATACTTGGTCATAGTCGTCATCACTTCACCTGGAATATTAGTCGGTTCCAGAGGAGTCCACTCCGCAATCTCCGCATAGCCTAGGGCATACAGCATCTGCATACTCTCAATTACTGATTGACGAGGACCTTTCAGAGTGTGGTGAGTAGGTTGTTTCTTGAAATTGCGAGTAAAGGTTTCTGACATCGTGATAAAGTTCAACTTGGTTTATATTGATTATTGTAATGATTATAATTTAATTTGTCAAGGGTTTTAAAAAGTTTTTTTTGGGAGTTTTAGGGTTCTTTAAAAAAAGCTATTGAATAGGATGGGGAACGATCTGCTGTAAATGCGTACATTGGATTCGAGTTTTTCAAAAATATTCATACTATGACTAAGTATATATCATTTTGATTAAACGCCTGTAGTGGATTGGTTTCATAGTTCAAGCCACCCTACAAGATAAACTTGATCGAGCTGATTACGAATTATAGCCCATAAATTGTAAGGTGCTGTGAGGGAAAAGCCAGATCTTTGCGAATCCTAACACCGAAAAAAATAGACCAAAAAAGATTACTAATGCTCCAGCAATACGGTTCAAAACAACCAAATATATTGGATTTAATAGTTTTTTCATCAAACTGAGGAAAGTCACTAAGATTAACCACCAAAAGGCTGAACCCATGAAAATACCGGATAGGATTACACTCAATAAAAAAACTTCATTATAGTCAATCATGTTAAAAATTTCTGACTCAGTTATTAGGATACTCGCTACGATTATGCTTTTAGGATTTGTTAGGGCAAAAAGTGTAGATCCCAGATAGGTTTTTATTAATCCTGACTTTTTCATATTATCTGCATTGATATCAAATATATCTTTGCGGATACTAGAAACTCCAAAGTAGCAGAGAAAAAAACCACCTATGATTTCTAATATTCCAAGGTAATTTGATAACAAGGATTTAACCGCAACGAGTCCTGAAAATCCTATAAAACTATAGGCAGTATGAGCAGTAGCCGCTCCTAGTCCTGTAGCCAGGCCAGACTTCCCACCATAGGATAAAGTATTTTTTGTACAAAGGACTGCGTTCCCACCAAAAGGCAAAGCAATAAAGAAGCCTATAAAGATACCAGATAGTAATAATTTTGTAATCATTAATCACCTATTTAACACATTAAATTTATAGATTCACAAATCAAATAAGTGGTTTGACTAAAGTTTCTTCACACAAAAAAGGAGCAGGAACATAATGTTCCCCAAGGAAAGAAATAAATTTTTGCAAATTAGAGCGATCGTTAGATGCAACAAGTTCATAAAAATTAGTGCTATTCCAGATCATATACGCATATTTAAAGTGATAACTTATAGAATCTACTAACTCATCCAAGGTCACTTGACATTGCTCCATCTCTTCGAGGATCTGCGAAACTTTTTGGTCGATGTCAGCTTTAGTAAAGTAATGGGACTTAAACAGGTTATCCTTTAGATGTTCTCTCCTTTCATACTCATCACGGACCGGATTAATCAGCTTTTCACAAAAGATCATTAATCCATCACTTTTAAGTACTCGCTTCACATATGCAATTTGAGCTTTACGATTAGGATCATACATTTGAAATGTTGTATTTTCATAGATGACATCAAAACCATATTTGAGATAAGGACGATCGTTTCTTGCTGAAATATACTCAGGAGTGATGTCTACAAAAGGTCCGATATAAAAATCGGAATAGCTGTGTTGGCAAAGCTTATGGAAATTTTCTCCATTGGCTAGATTTGGAGAGTCAGTTAAAGTTCTAATCATGCCTTGCGAATATTCAGCCACTGTTCTTGCATTTGTTCCATCTGCTGAACTTGTCTCATAATAAGTAAAAGGGTTTTTCTCATCTTTTAGTCGGTGTTTTGCTAACCTTTGTAGAGCTACACCGATTCGGCATTGCTCTTCTATAAAAAAGGGAATACTGGCACAGAGATGTTTATAAAATGTTCCTATATTGCGTTGAAATACAGTATGATATTCCCGGTATTCATTGCTTTTACTTAAAAAGTCAGAGGTTGCATATATGCTTTGTGTAGGTGCTTGAGAGGTACCCGCAGCAATATTCTCAAAATGGTTCAGGAGAGAGGTTACACGAGGCCCTTTAAGCAAAGTAGCTCTGATTTGATCATAGTCAAATACTTCCATATTTAAATAAATAATGAAGAACAACAATATCATCTGCATATTCTGTCTTTCTTGTCAATGCGAAACTCCTAGTCATCTCAACTGGACCTGACGGGGTGACAAACAGCCTTAAAAGCTTTACGGGGTGTGGGGTGTGGGGTGATGGGTGTAGGGAACCCACCCCTAACCCCTCCCAGGAGGGGAAAAATTAGGAGCTGGCGGAGTTGCGACGGGACGGTTAAATCAGCTATATGAGCGATTGTTATCGCGCTTACTCACTCCAAATTCCCTGTCTTGATGCAGTCGCTCATGGGGGAAACCCCCAAGACCGCGCTGCATCGCTGTCAGCCATGCAAAGCGCGAGTGGGGGAAACCACGGCAGTCGCTCATGGGGGAAACCCCCAAGACCGCGCTGCCTCCCCAAGACCGCGCTGCATCGCTTCTATTTTCCCCACACCCCACACCCCACACCCCATACCCTGTCTAGTCTTTAGCCTTGTTGTCACCCCCTCAGCAACTGGACATTATATAATTAAACGAAACCCAATATGAGTTGTTCCAGTATCCGGTGATTGAGACTCCCGAGCCGCAGGACGATAGCGACTACAATAGTTAGGAGCACACAGGTAAGACCCGCCTTTAATTACATGTTTAGCAACACCCGGTTCTCTGGGGTCGAAGCTTTCGTTTTGATTAGGTCCTGTAGGATTAAGACTGTGGGCTTTGCCATGGTGACCGATGCTATACCAATCTGAGGTCCACTCCCAGACATTACCAGTTATGTCATACAAACCATAACCATTTGGTTCAAAGGAACCTACAGGTGCAGTGCCGGTGTGACCATCAGCTTTGGTGTTGAAAAAGGGGAAAAATCCCTGCCAGGTATTAGCCTTCTTGGCGGAGTATTGCTGACCCCAGCTGTAGGTAGCATCATCCAGTCCACCGTGAGCAGCATATTCCCATTGGGCTTCTGTGGGTACTGACTTCTCTGCCCACTTAGCATAGGCTTGAACGTCTTCATAGGCAACATGGACGACGGGATAGTTCTTTTTACCTTTAATGTTGCTCTTTGGACCAAAGGGATGTTGCCAGTCAGCCCCAGGAGTCCACTTCCACCAGCTCAGGTAACCCACTGGTCTAACACCATTGTCCGGCATCTGAAAGACTAGGGAACCAGGTGCCCGTTGCTCCTCTGGTAAGTCGGGAAACTGTTCCGAAGAGAGGGGACGCTCTGCTACGGTAATATAACCCGTTTCCTTGACAAATTTGGCAAATTCCCCATTAGTGACTTCGTATTTATCGATGCAGAAGCTCTCAACGGTAACATCCTCCGCAGAGCGCTCGGAAGGGTAGTAAACGTCGGAACCCATCTTGAAAGTGCCTCCAGGAATGAAGGTCATACCTTCAGGGCAGCTATTTACCGTGGGAGATGCCTTGACTGGTGTGGCAGTGCCAAAGACTAGGCATACTGTCAGGAAACTGAGGAAAAGTTTGAATAGAAGTAATTTTAACCAAGGAGTCTTCATTGTTGAGTCAGAAAAGCTATTATACCAAAGGGAACAGCGGATCTGGGAACAGGGAACAGGGAGTAGGGAACAGGGAACAAAAATTCTCACAATTCCTACACGGATTGGTATAGTACGTAAGCATTAAGCGGTCAGCGATCAGTTCAGCTATCAGCCGTTGCCCAAAGACCAATGGTACCTCAAGTAGCGTGCCCATAGCCCATAAGCTGAATATCACTAAGAGGATATCTGAAAAGTTTTTTGATACTGCATTTTGCCCCCCTAGCCCCCCAACTTTGGGGGGAACAAGAGTCAATTGGCTTCTAAAAGTCCCTTCCGGTGCGCTTTCCAATGGGCGAGTAAATCGCCCTTGGGTCGCACCGCAAAATTGGGGGATTTAGGGGGCTTGGATGTAGCAAATTAGACTTCTCAGACAACCTCTAAGCCACTCCATAGCCTGTGTAAGGACGTTTATAACTGGGATGTAAACCGAGAATAATATCGTCTTTTGGTATACCCATTGCCACCAAATCTTGTGCTAAATCAGCTTCTGTCATATTTCGCTGAATCCAAATTCTACCATCTTTGATATCTAAATGGATGAAACAGTTATAAACTCGTTTGAGTCCATCCCAGCCGATATCTAGAAGTTGATAATGGTCATGTTCTGTGTCAAAAATAAGTTGACCTTCAATCTCTGAATCTGAATTAGTCGCTTCTAACCTGGCATGATTAGTTAATAATTGGCGAATTATTAATCGGTACTTTTCTAATTTTTCCATTCCATTATTACCTCTTCAACAGGATTGTATATGAGCAATTTTACTTGATAAACCTTAACTGCTTCTTGGGGCAATTTTTCTTGGAAGAATGATTCAAATGTATCAACAGGAACTCCCAGATAAAGTATTCTATCTGATTCGCTCATTTGTAATGCTAGACGATAGTTTAAAAATTGACCTAGTGCAGCATGAAAATCGGTAATTGCCGAAGTATTGAGGAAACTTTTTATTTCAACTGCTATTTTTCGTTCTGCTTTTTGAGCTGCTATAATTTTATCTGCTGCTAAATCTATTTCAAGCTTAACTCCCTCAATTTTAATTTTTAGGGGATCTGCTGTGATAATCCAATCGTCTTTTAGGAGTGCTTGTTTTACAGCATCATGGAATAGGTCTTTGGCAGCCATTACTTTTTCTACAACTTCTAGGACTATTATCCTTCAATAGTCAGCGGGATGCTTACCGCAACAAAGGGGAACCGTTATAATGAGTAGTGGACTAGGAAGGTGCCCGTTGCTCCTCTGGTAAGTCGGGAAACTGTTCCGAGGAGAGGGGACGCTCTGCTACTGTAATATAACCAGTTTCCTTGACAAATTTGGCAAATGCTGCATTAGTCACTTCGTATTTATCGACGCAGAAGCTCTCAACGGTAACATCGTCCGCAGAGCGCTCGGAAGGATAGTAAACCTCGGAACCCATCTTGAAAGTGCCCCCAGGAATGAAGGTCATACCTTGAGGGCAGCTATTTACCGTGGGAGATGCCTTCACTGGTGTGGCAGTGCCAAAGACTAGGCATACTGTCAGGAAACTGAGGAAAAGTTTGAAGAGAAGTGATTTTAACCGAGCAGTCTTCATTACTTGAACCATAAAAGCTATTAGGAGTATCCCTCTTCTGTCACTTTCCGGTTTCTGCTATGATTAGGAAATTCTAGAGCCAAGGTATACTCGGTGATATAGAGTGTTGCGATCGCATTTTGGTCAATTTCACACTCTCCAGAATTGCTACTCGGAAAAAATTACGCTATCCCTTGCCTGGCCTATACTCGGCAGACTCCGAAAAGGCAAGCCTTTTCGGAGAGTGACAGAAGAGGGGTATAGCTGATTCCAACCTAATGAGGTACAAAGGATTTTTTACCTCTTGCCTCTTGCCTCTTGCCTTCCCCTCCTGGGAGGGGTTAGGGGTGGGTCTAGCATGCCTCTTGCCTCTTGCCTCTTGCCTATTATCTGTTCCCTGTTCCCAGATCCGCTGTTCCCTAAAACCAGGGACTCTGTACCTGACCAAATTGAAAACCGCTATACTAGGGCTTAGCTTTTAGTACCTACGATACCTACCAGCAACTGATGAGCGCACTGAGCGTTGGTATTTAGAAGATGTTGTTTGATCTCCAGATGTGTTCTCATATCCAGATGTGTTCTCATCTCCAGATGCTTGTTCAGATCCAGATCCATTATCCAATGGAGTTACCGATGGAGTTATGTCTCCATACACTGTTACGAAATCTTTTTCCATACTGATAACTGTCCAACCACGCTCATTGGCCACATCAAAAATATTAATATCCTCGGGGTCTTTTTTATCGTATGGACAGTCAATTCCAGCTTCCTCAGCATAGGGACATTCGCGAGGATCATCATGGTGAAGCAGTACCATTAAAGCTGGACCAATGCTATCATCAGTGTAGTCAAGCATTTGTAAATCACCACTGGAATTACCAACTGCCATAATTGGTTTTTTACCAATGTAGCGGTGAATTCCCACTGGTTTACCTGGTCCATCGTTAATAGGTTGCACAAGTTCTGGCTTCCTAACCAAGAGATAAGATCCATCGCCTTGGGCAATATATTCTGTTTGGACGGTCGTACCAATAACGTTTTCAGGGGGAATACTGTAGGCATCTTCGGCAAAGGAGCGAATAAAATCAAGTCCTCCCCCAGAGCAAATATAGACCTTGAAATCATTACTTTGGAGATAATTGACCAGTTCAACCATGGGCTGATAAGTCAGCTCGATGTATGGAACTCCAAGGTATGGATGATTTTGTGTATCCAGAAAGTCCCTAGCTTTCTGTTTATACTCTTCCGGTGTTAATGGCTCCGGTTGGATATATTCTAGGGTGATATCCTTTACCATGACATCCTTTTCAGTTAAAGAAGGAAGTTTTTGAAGAGCTGGCAATGCATTACTTAGCCTATATTTGATAAATGACTCCTGAATATATTCTGGTTTTTCAGTCCACAGGGTTCCATCATTATCAAACGTGGCGATGCGATCGCTAGGAGGAACGTAATTACAACTGTTAGGATTGGTAACCTCTTCCACAAAGTTAATAATCGTGTCCTTAGTCGTACCCTCATTCCAAGACACTAAGGGGTCATAGTCCGCAGCAGCAGGGGGA
>NZ_JAAHIG010000359.1:0-8697 GCF_010692305.1 Moorena sp. SIO4G3
CCTTTCTTAGTAAGCGCTGGAAAATCTGCAAATTCTGATCGAGCCAATCCAGCCATTTCAGACTACTCGATAAAGATTTCGGTGGGTCGGAAATCAGGGTATCTAGAGCAATCAGGCGCTGGAAATTCTGTTGCTGTTGATGCAGATAACCTCTGGCTAAACTGGAACCTCCAATATAGATTTCTCCTGGTACTCCTGTGGGGACAGGGTCTTGGTGTTGGTCTAGTACATAAACTGATAACCGACCAGGGTTGCCTACGGGTACGTTTTCTCTAGGAGGTTCTTCTAGCCATTGCCAGTGGGTGACTTCTCCTCCTGCTTCTGGGAGACTATAGAAGTTGTGTAATGAAACTGGGTAACTTTCGATAAATTTGTTAGCTATTTCTGTTGATAGGGTTTCTCCACTGCTCAGGAGCGTACGCCAACTATTCAAAGATGCTGCCTGGTTATTTGTATTTAACCAGGTGGGTAGTTCTGATGGATACAGGTGAACTATAGTAACTTTGTGCTGGCTGATTAATTGCTGTAATTCTGTAGGCTCGTTATTTGCAGCTATAACCACAGTACCACCACTGATTAGAGGTAAACCTATTTCTAGAAGAGCTACATCTTGAATCAGAGATGTTTTATGCAGTAGAATATCTTGATTAGTTATTTTCAGCGTTTCTTGTAGCCATTGTAAACGTTGAGCTACAGCCTGATGTTCTACTGGCGAGCAGGATGCTCGCGCTGGGGTTTGATTGAGGATATAGGCAAGATTGGTGGCTGTTGTTCCTGTATTTGGGTTGTCTGTATTCTGTTTGGCTATTGACTCCCACTCAGTATCTATACACAGAATTTGAGCATTGGAGTCAGGAATTTCTGACTTGAGGTCGTTTAGGGTTAATATTACCGAAATTGACTGTAAATCCTGTGATTTGTCCGTTGGATCTATTGCTACATAAGCTCCTCCTGCTTTGAGTATTGCTAATAAACCAACGACTCTTTCTACAGTAGGGTCAATATATATGCCTATTGGTGTTTCTGTGCTTATGCCTAAACCTAATAGATGGTGGGCAAGTTGGTTAGCTTTGTAGTTGAGTTGGGCGTAGGTTAATTGTTGGTCCTCAAATATTAAAGCTACTGCATTTGGGTTCTTTTCAACAACATTCTCAAATAATTGATGGATACATTTGTCTGTTGGATAATCTATTTTGCTGTTATTCCATTCCTGCAGAATTTTTTGTTTTTCTGCTGCTGTAATTAGGGGAAGTTTCGAGATTTTTTCTTGGGGGTTGGCTACTATTGCTTCTAGTAAAGTTAGGAAATGTTGCATCAACCTAGCAATGGTTGCTCCGTCAAAGATGTCTGTGTTGTAACAAACATAAGCTTCGTGTTCTGGTCCTGATGGTGCTTTCCAGAGATATATTTCTAAATCCATTCTACTAGCAATGTCTGGATAATCTGCAACCCTAGGAGTCACTGTTAATCCTGGTAAATCCCAAGAGTCCAGTGATTTGATATTTAGAAAGTCAAAGTACACTCGCATTAGACGGTTTTCCTTAACTTCCGTACCTGGAATAAGTTCCTCTAATAGCTGTGGAAATTGTAAATCCTGATGTTTATAGGCATCTTCAGTTGTTTGTTTGACTTGAGTTAACAATTCGGTAAAGCTAGAGTCATCTGAGAACTGAGAACGAATTGGAAGGATGCTTGCAAACATACCAATTAATGGTTCGATTTCGACTCGGTTGCGGTTAGCAGTTATTGTACCTACTATTAAGTCAGACTCTCCACTATAACGATACAATAAGACAAAAGTTGCACTCAGCATAGTCGTAAATAATGTTGTACCTAACTCTTGACCCAGTTGCTCAAGTTTCTGTATTAAGTTCTGATTGAGTTCAAATTTTTCGAATCTTCCCTCGCGACTTTGCACTTCTGGAGGTCGGCGGTCTGTTAGTAGGGGTAATATTGAGGAAGTTCCTGCTAGTTTGTGTCTCCAGTAGCTTAGATGTTCTTCTAATACCTCTGCTGTTTGTTGTCGTTGCCAGTGGGAGTAGTCGGCATATTGAATGGGTAGTTCTGGTAATGGGGATGGGTTTCCTTGACTGTAGGCTTCATACAATTTATATAGTTCTGAGATTAGTATCTTTATAGACCAACCGTCATATATTATGTGGTCTATGACCAATATTACTACATGAGTTTCTGGGCTAAGTCGTACTAGGGTGACAGACAGCGGGGGGCTTGCTAGGTCAAAGTGTTTTTGGGCTTCAGTTCTTGCTAGCTGTTCGAGTTTGTTTATCTGTTCTGGTGATGATGGTAATTCTACTACTGACAGATTAATTTTGGCGACGGTCG
The DNA here is from genome assembly GCF_010692305.1 of Moorena sp. SIO4G3. Classification (NCBI taxonomy): domain Bacteria; kingdom Bacillati; phylum Cyanobacteriota; class Cyanophyceae; order Coleofasciculales; family Coleofasciculaceae; genus Moorena; species Moorena sp. SIO4G3. Next base: position 2,344 of record NZ_JAAHIG010000359.1, read on the forward strand.
AAATTACTTGTATAAGTTTTCCATCTATGGAGGGAAAACTGGTTCGTAGGCTTTCATGTCGTCGGATGATTTCGTTGAAGCTTTGCTCTAAGGTTGCTAGATTGAGAAGACCATCTACGGTAAAACTATACATACCGTTCAACGGACGCCAGCCCAAAATAAATTCTTGAGGGTAAGAAAGGGGAATTTCCTGTTCCCTAGAAACCCTTGGAATAACTTGACTTTCCTTTTGTTCCAACTCTTGTTCAACTAAAACTTCTGCTAGTTGAGCGATAGTAGGATTTTGAAATAGCTTACTTATAGAGAACTCTACTGGCAATCTTTGTTGCACCCGAGACACAACCTGAGTGGCATTCATAGAATGGCCACCTAAATCAAAGAAGTTATCGTGTATACCTATCTGTTCTATACCCAACACTTCTCTCCAAATCTCTGCTAATGCCTTCTGTGTCTCCGTCTCAGGAGCTACATACTCCGTTGACACACTACTGAGATTATCCGGTACAGGTAATGCCTTCCGGTCTACTTTTCCACTTGGAGTCAGAGGCAGTTGCGACAACACTACAAAACCGCTCGGTATCATATACTCCGGAAACTGCTCTTTCAGATACTGTTTCAATTTCTTGATTTGTTCTGCCTCTGATATCTCTTGGTTTGAGCTAGCTAGAGTTTGGGTTTCTAACACTATATACGCCACTAAACGTTTATTACCTAGGTTGTCTTCGGTGGCTAATACTACTGTTTCTTTAACTATATTATGTTGAGTTAGGGTCGCTTCTATTTCTCCCGTTTCTACCCGGTATCCTCGGATTTTTACTTGGTTGTCTATCCGCCCTAAAAACTCTATGTTGCCATCAGCTAGATAACGACATAAGTCTCCTGTTCTATATAATTTTGTGACTTTTGAGTTATCAAAAGGATGAGGGATGAATTTCTCAGTTGTTAATTCTAGGCGGTTCAGATAACCATTTGCCAGACCGACTCCACCAATGTAAAGTTCTCCTGGAACCCCTACTGGCAATGGTTGTTGCTCACCACTGAGAACATAAAGTTGAGTATTGGCAATCGGACGACCTATCGGGGGGAGTTTCGGCCAGTTATCCGCATCTCCTTCTAATGTGTAAGCAGAAACTACATGGCTTTCTGATGGTCCATATTGGTTTTGCAGTCTACATTCAGGCAGTCGCTTCATCATATCCATCAGGTCTGCTGTCACTTGCAATTGTTCCCCTGCTGTTATCACCTCACGCAATGGTGGCAGATTTTGGCATTGAGATGCCACTAAGGCCAACTGTTGTAAAGCTACAAAGGGTAAAAATAGTCGCTCTACCTGATTGTGAGTTAAGAATTCCATCAATCCTAACGGATCACGCCTCAGTTCTGAAGACACTAATACCAGAATCCCTCCTGAACAACAAGTGGAGAATATTTCTTGGAAGGATACGTCAAAGCTAATAGGAGCAAATTGCAGAGTTTTTGCTCCTTGACCAACTATTGTTTCCTGCTGTTGCCAAAGGATTAGATTCACTAGAGAACCTTGGCTCATAGCCACTCCTTTTGGCTTACCTGTAGACCCAGAGGTATAAATAACATAGCCCAAGTTCGATGGTTTGACTTCACTACTTAAATTGCCTTGAGAACAGTCTGACCATAGGTTGTCGTTACTATCTAAACACACTATCTGAGCTTCATGTTCTGATAATAACGTTACTAATGATTGCTGAGTTAGCAATATGGATACTTGGGAATCAGAAATCATATAAGCCAAACGTTCTGATGGATAATTGGGGTCTAGTGGCACATAAGCTCCTCCAGCTTTGAGTATGGCTAATATACCTACTACCATTTCTACTGAACGCTCTACACATATACCCACTAGGGTATCTGGAACTACTCCCAACTTTTGCAAGTAATGTGCTAGTTGATTAGCTTTGCTATTTAATTCCGAATAGGTCAGCTTTTGTTGTTCAAATACTACTGCTGCTGCATCTGGGGTTTTCTCTACCTGCTCTTCAAATAATTGACGGATACACTTGTTATTTGGGTAATCTGTTTTCGTATTGTTCCATTCCACCAGTATTTGGTCTCGCTCTGCCTCTTTCATTAATGGCAGCTTGCTCACAGGTTGCTCGGTCGTCTCTACTGCTGCTGATAGTAAGTTTTCATAATGTGACACCATGCGACTAATTGTTTCGGCTGAGAACAAGTCTCGGTTATAGGCACAGAATCCTTTGATTTCCTCTCCTACTGGCCACAGATGTAACTCTAAGTCAAACCTCACTGTCATCTCAGCTCCTCCCCCTTCATACCAACCTACTTCCAAGTTGGGTAAGCTAAAGGATGGTTTTAATACTTCCTCCTGCTGAACGGCAAACATTACCTGAAACAAGGGGCTTTGCGATAAAGAACGTTCCGGTTGCAACTCTTCTACCAATTTCTCAAAGGGTATGTCTTGATTACCATAAGCTTCTAGAGCTGTTTGTTTAACTCGATTTAATACCTCTGTGAAACTAGGGTCTCCTCCTAGGTCTGTGTACATGACTAGGGAGTTGACAAAGAAACCGATCAACCCCTCTATTTCTCTGCGGTTGCGGTTAGCTATAGGTGAACCTACTGCTATACTTTCTTGACCACTGTAACGAGACATTAAGACTTTGAAGGCTGCTAACAGGGTCATAAATAGGGTAGTTCCCTGCTTTTGACTCAGTTGTTTAACTTTTGAGGTCAGCTCTGCTGGTATGTTTATGGGTATACCTGCTCCATTAAAAGTTTGAACTGGAGGTCGGGGATGGTCTGTGGGTAGTTGTATTTGAGGTAAGTCTTGGAGCTTTTGCCTCCAGTAACTTAGTTGACTTTCTAGGGTTTCACCTTGTAAATAGTTCCTTTGCCACACTGCAAAGTCCGCATATTGTATGGGCAACTCTGGTATTGGGGATGGTTGGTCTTGCACTATGGCAGTGTAAATAACTGAAAGTTCCTTGGGTAATACTGTAAGTGACCAGCCATCGCTTGCTATGTGATGTAATATGATTTGCAGTATGTGTTCTGCTTTTCCTAGTTTAAACAACTGAGCCCGTATGGGGGGGTCTACTTCTAGATTGAATGAAAGTTCATTTTCTTGTTGGAGTAGTTGTTGCAGTTTGGTGGTAGCTTCTGATGGTGTTAACTCACTTAGGTCTTGTATAGGTAGTTCTAATTCAAAGGGGGATTGAATTATTTGTACTGGTGTGTCGTTGATTTCACTGAAAGTTGTTCTCAGAGTTTCATGGCGAGCAATGATTTGGTTGAGACTTTTTTCTAGGGCTACATAGTCGAGTTTTCCTACTAGCTCTAGGGTTAATGGCATATTGTAGGCATTCCTACTCAAAGCCATTTTTTCAATAAACCATAGCCTTTGTTGCGCAAAGGATAATGGCGGAGGATTGCCATTTCGCTCAATAGGATTAATTAAGTCTTCCTTGAATTCTCTCTTTAAATTAGCTTGTTGCAAAAAAGTAATAATTTCCTGCTTACGATCGCTTAATTTAGTTCGTAGCTCTGATGTCAAAACTCCTTCTGGAGCATTACAGCGCAAGCGTTGACCTTCAAGCCATAATTTGATATCTTGATTAGCCAGATCGTCTAAAAATTTTTCTAATGTTTTCATAGCTCTATTTCCTCCCGTTTTTCTGGATTATTAGAGGTTGTTTGTAGTCGTTGTGCTAGAGATACGTTAATATTACTAGTATTTTCAAGGTAAGTACTTAATTGTTCTATAGTTGAATATTCAAATATACTTGTTATAGGTAACTCAATATTAAAAGTCTCCCGAACTCTAGACACAACCTGAGTTGCCATCAAAGAATGACCACCTAAATCAAAGAAGTTATCATATATTCCCACCTTTTCTATTCCCAACACTTCTTCCCAAATCTCTGCTAAGTTCTTCTGTATCTCCGTCTCAGGAGCTACATACTCCGTTAACACACTACTAGCCATATCTGGGACAGGCAACGCCTTACGGTCTACTTTACCGTTAGGAGTCAGAGGCAGTTGCGACAACACCATTAACCCTGATGGCACCATATACTCTGGCAACCTCGACTCCAGATACTCTCTCACCTGCGGTATCAATTCCTTTCTCAACTGGGAACTCAACGGATTATTCCCATAATTATTCCATTTACCTCCTATCACCGATTTTTGAGTCAGGGGTGTTAACACGATTCCCTCTTTTGCTAACTCACTCCGCACAAATACCGCATCCATCAATTCCGGACTTCCCTGAGCTGACCAACACAACTCTAAGCTATACCCCAAAGATGGACTTAGTTCATATAATTTCTCTGGATCGATACCCTTGTTTTCGTTTGACTCTAACTTCTGCCTCAACTGCTGTACATTCAGTTTTGATTCTAGCTGTGATAGCAACTCTACCAATTCTACATCATTAGCTACTCTGGTATTTACTAAACCACTAAAGCAAATTGATTCTGGCTCTTGCTCTCGCAGATAAGTTTCTATCTCTTGAACACTCAAATCCGCTCCACTTTCTACCGTTGGTGTTATTACTGTTCCTGGTTGACCCTCTATATGCAACAGTACGCTATACCTATATTTCCTCAGTTCATTGTGTTCTCTGCCCCTCTGCAAACGTATTTGTACATGACTGATTTCTGGATGTTTTTCCTTGAGAGCTACAAACAACTCTGGTGACACTAACAACTCTGTCTCCTGCTCCATTTTTCTGTCTATTTTGGCCTTGAGTTGTTCTAGCGATAGTGATGGAGTTGCTTGATACAGTTGCACCGAACTCTGAAATGCTTTCATTAATGGAAAACTGCGGATATCCCCTAGGAAAATCGTTCCTCCTGGTTTGACTACCCTGATACTATTTTCTATGACTGACAACAAATACTCCACACTAGGGAAATACTGGACTATAGAACTCAGAAGTACCACATCGAAACTGTTAGGAGCCACATCAGCCATGTCTTCAGCTCGCTTCTGTGCTAAGGATACATGACTATATTTGTCTGGTTGCTCTTCTATTTGTTTTTTAATGTATTCTAATGATACCTTGGATATATCTGTGCCATAATATTTTTCTGTCTGCGGTGCGATTTGAAATAGCAGCATTCCTGTTCCACAACCTATTTCCCACACACTCTCTGGCTTCTTGGCTAATACTTGAGTTACTATATCCCCAGCCCAGACGCGCATTTGCTCTACTGGTATCGGCTGGTTGTCATAGTTGCTAATCCATCCTCTGGTGTTAAATAGGGGGTCACTTACTTCACTTAGTTGGTCATATATTTGTTGGTTAAATATATCTTGCCAACTATCTACTTGGGTTTCTGACAGTTCGGGGTTGGAACTGGTTGTGCTTTCGGTTTCTGGTACTATGTATGCTACTAAACGTTTATCTCCTGGGTTATCTTCTCTTGCTAATACTACCGTTTCTTTAACTTGAGGGTATGAATTGAGAACGGCTTCTATTTCTCCTGTTTCAATGCGATATCCCCTGATTTTTACTTGGTGGTCTATTCTACCCAAGAACTCGATGTGGCCATCCTCTAAGTACCGAGCCAAATCGCCTGTCTTATATAATTTTGACTTTTGACTTTTAACTTTTGAGTTATCAAAAGGGTTGGGAATAAATTTCTCGGCTGTCAGTTCCGGGCGGTTGTAGTAACCTGTTGCTAAACCATCTCCTCCTATATGTAGTTCTCCTGCTACTCCTATGGGAACTGGTTGTAAATTTGGGTCCAGGATATATATCTGGGTGTTAGATATTGGCTTACCTATGGGCAGATTTGTTGCTCCTTCTGCTACTTCACTTACCTTGTACCATGAAGAAAATGTTGTGTTTTCTGTCGGTCCATACACATGAAGCAATCTTTCTGGTGCCCCTTTCTCAACTACCTGTTTCACTGATTTCGGGTCTACTGCTTCTCCTCCAAATAATAAATTATTCAACGTACTGAATGCTTCTGGTACTGAGTAGGCTAACTGATTAAATAAAGCTGTTGTCAAAAACAGTGTCGTAATTTTTTCTTGTTTGATATAGTTGACAAACTCTTGAGGTGAAAGGAGTAGAGATTTGGTAATTACTACTACCACGCCTCCGTGTAATAAAGCTCCCCAAATTTCAAATGTGGCTGCATCAAAAGAGGTGTTGGAAACTTGAGCTACTCGGTCTGTTGCTTCCAGTTGCACATAGTTGGTGTTGCTAACAAGCCTAACTACTCCTTGATGAGGAATAGTTACTCCTTTTGGTTTACCCGTCGAACCTGAAGTATAGATAACGTAAGCTAACTCACAAGAGTTTTTTGTATGCAAGCATTTCGATCAGCATTTCTAATAATTAATCGC